>NZ_POYR01000197.1:0-482 GCF_002912425.1 Campylobacter concisus | reverse complement strand
TATAAGGAGAGAGCCGGTGAAAGGAACGGTCGAATTCGTCCGCTTCAATCACGGTGTACGGGCTGGTCTGCGACAGGAGCAGGTTTGTTCCGTAGTTTTTGGAAATGCCGCCGAGGAAAGCGGTACAGCCTATATGCGACTGGTGAAACAAGTGTGCGGCCATTGTACTCGTGGTAGTCTTTCCATGAGTGCCGGCAACGCAAAGTCCCTTGCTGCTGCGGGTGATGGTGCCCAGCACTTGGGAGCGTTTGTGTATCTCAAAACCGTTTTCATGAAAGTACGCCAGCTCGGCATGCTCTTGGGGGATGGCAGGGGTATACACAACCAATGTGTTTCCTTTGTCCTTGCAATTCTCCGGAATAAGGGTGACGTCTTCCTCGTAATGTATCTGTGCGCCTTCTGCAATCAGATGCTCGGTCAGCGCGCTCGGCGTGCGGTCATACCCTGCTACGAATTTGCCTTTGGAAAGAAAATAGCGTATC
>NZ_POYR01000196.1:0-2024 GCF_002912425.1 Campylobacter concisus | reverse complement strand
AGGTGGGGGTTTGGGGGCGGAAGGGGCGACGTTTTGCGTCGCAAGCTCGCAACTGCAAGCAGACCGTAAGTAGAAACCCCTTCTACCACCAAAAGCCAAATTTTCACTATCACAGCTCAAACAATAAATTTAATCACCTCAAACGCGGTGGATGACACCCACTTCTTCTTAAACTAAAATAAAATTTATAAAAAACCCTACTAAAAAGATCCTTGCCAAATTTCAGGCATTGCTTAGCTTTGCTATTAAAGATGCAGTTACAATGCAGCGGACCTGCTAACAAAAAGGGATTTATCTCAATGTGAAAAAATGTAAAATCATTTAAAAATTTGCGTGTTTTTTGAAAATCGCTGATATGTTTTTTGCCGAGATTAATGAGCTTTACACATGGGACAAGGCATCAGCGTTTTTCCTTTGTAGTGAATTTTTGCCGCATTATAAACGCTCTTTACCAAATTTTTGTTTAAACTTTGGGCGCTACTAAATTTCGCGCCCAAAGTTTTTAGTCTTTTTTACCTTTATTTAGGGATTTTAGCTTAGCGTCCATATCAGCTGTAAGCATAGTAAAGACCTTGTTTGTAAGCTCCTGTGTTAGATCTTTAGCCTCTTGCATAGTCTTTTGGCTAAATTCATTTAAGAGTTTGTCCGCTTTTTTCTTATCTTTTTTATAAAGCTTTACGTACTCATCTTCAAATTTAGCCTGTTTTACCGCCAACTCTTTTTCAAATTTAGCGTAAGCCTCTTTTACTACTGGCGAATACTTCTCATAATCAGTCATCACAAGGGTTTGAAGCTTTCTATAAACCCAGTATATCGAAGTATCATCAGCATCGTATGAGCCATCAGAGTAGCCTTTTATAAAGCCGTCAAGCCCCTCGTAATACGGCAAATAAACGCTAAGATCAGCCATGCCAAGAGCGACGTAGGTCACACGACCGATCTCTTTTGGTAGCCATGGGCGCACCTGCATGACGTGAGACTCGTATGTTCTAAAGACGCTTATAGCGCGGTAGATGTTTTTCTTATCTTCATCTTTGCTAGCATAGTTATCAAACGGAGTGCCGTTGTAGTGGGCTCTCATCGCAGCTTTTAGGTCTTCAACACTTAGTTTTTTCTCTGGTTTTAAAAATACTGGGAATTTCTGACCATCGGCGAAGTCTTGTTTTAGACTTGGGTTAAACATGCTTTGAACCCAGCAAACACGTGGGTAGTTGTAAGTCACATCTCTCTCATCGTCCCTTGTATAGGCCTTTGTAAAGTTAAATTCGCCATCTTTTGCAGGGTCATAAGTCTTGTTGTCGATCGCAAATTTGATCACATCTTTTGCACCCATGAAATTTGGATCATTCTCTTTGTAAGCGTGAAGTCTGCCTTGGTTTGCAGTGACGAAGTACTCATCTTGCGGGATCTTTGAAGCGATCCATTTATGGCCTGTGCCAGTTTCAAAGTACCAAAGCTCGTTTGCATCGACAAATACCACACCAAAGCCCTCTCCAGCGCCTTTTGTCTCAACTATCTCGCCAAGAAGCTTAACGCCCTCTTTTGCACTTTTGATGCGTGGCAAAAGCACGTCTGGGATGTCATCTTCTGTGATGCCAGTCTCTTCGTTGTATGGATCAACTTTTAAAAGCTCATCTTTTGCGTAGATGGTCTCAGTGCCACTAAGTCCAACGCCAGCCTCGTTGTAGCCGACTGCACCGTGAAGTTTTGTGTGTGAGTTTGCGATAGTTGTGTATCTCATGCCATCTTTTGGGAGCGGATATGTAAAGTCATTTGCGCCGTCATGTGCCTTTGAGCTGTGCATGCCAGTTTGGTTTTTCGTAGCTGGGTGTATCAAAAAAACTTGAGCCTTTATAGCCTTGCTATCAGCGCTTCTAGCCACTAGCATAGAGCCGTCGTTTGAGGCTTTATCTCCTACTAAAATGGTAGTGCATGCCAAGCTACTTGTGCCTAAAATCGCACTCATAGCGACGATTGATGCGAGAATTTTCCCTTTCATTTTTACTCCTTTAGTAAAATAAAAT
>NZ_POYR01000195.1:0-438 GCF_002912425.1 Campylobacter concisus | reverse complement strand
GCTTTTTCTGTGCATAATACGCCTCATATCCTCCCAAATCTACTATTTTTAGCTCATCTGTTAGTTTTATGCCGTCATAAACTGCAAATGTAGTTAAAAGTGCAGTTAAATCATCTTTTGAAAGCTCATTTTTAGGAAATAAATTCGGCTCTTTCGTATCGGAGTCGCCGTCTAAATAATTATCTAAATATGATTTTAAAAGCGGAACGGCAGAAAATATTTTAAATTTAAGCCGCGCATCGTCTTCAGAGAGAGAGAGAGAGAGAGAGAGATTGCGCTGCGCGCAAGATACGCTCTTTTGTTATGTCAAAGATAGTTGGATTTTTACTTTTTAACTCATTTTTACAAAAATCATAAGCTACTTTACTATTTCTTTCATCTATCTTTTCATCAAGCTGAACTACTATAAATTTGCGGTTACCACCGTCTTCTAAATTT
>NZ_POYR01000194.1:0-57176 GCF_002912425.1 Campylobacter concisus | reverse complement strand
GTTTAGACATTAGATCAAATTTCTCTTTTATAAAAAGCTTAAAATCACGATATATAGGCATTTCTAGATAAATTTGCCTCAAATTTTGGTGTAAAAAAAGCTTAAATTCACTTTATTTTTACAAACTATATTGTGAGATTATAGTTTTTTAATTTTTTGAGAGTATAATCGTTTAAATTTTATTTATAGAAAGGAAATTAATGTCAGTAAAGCAAGAAAGACGAAGCTTTATCGGCCTTGCGTTTGGTGCCGTGGCAGCTGTTGGTGGCGCGATGTCACTAGTTGCCATGAAAAAGACCTGGGATCCGCTCCCTAGCGTAAAAGCTGCTGGTTTTACAACTGTCGATCTAAGCCCGATCAAAGATGGCGAGATGAGACAGGTTGAGTGGCGTAAAAAGCCTATTTTCATCCTCAAAAAAAGCCCAGATATGGCTAAAAACGACAAGAGAGATGTTGTTGTTGGAGATGCGAGATATGTCGTAGTTATCGGACTTTGCACGCACCTAGGATGTATCCCTGAGTATAAAGCGAGCAAGCAAATGTTTGTCTGTGCCTGTCATGGCGGCGAATTTAACGTTGATGGCGTGCAGACATACGGACCTCCACCAAGACCGCTTGATATCCCACCATTTAAGATCGATGGAACCAAGCTAGTTCTAGGCGAAACAAGCCCAGAATACGAAAAATTAGTAGCTAAAGCTTAGGAGGTTAGCGATGTCTTTATCTCATAAATCAACTGGCGTTATTGACTGGCTTGACCAACGCCTAGCTTTTACAAAGCTTATGAAGGTTCTAGTTAGCGAATACTGGATCCCAAAAAATATAAATTTCCTTTGGGCGATGGGCGTTATCCTAACGACACTTTTCTTACTTTTGATCATCACTGGCTATTTGCTTATGATGTATTACAAACCAGACATACATTTAGCCTTTGATAGCGTAAATTACACTATCATGCAAGAGGTTGAGTATGGCTGGCTTTGGCGTCATATCCATGCTATTTCAGCTTCGACGATCTTTCTTATCATGTATATCCACTTGCTTACTGGACTTTACTACGGCTCATACAAAAGAGGCAGAGAGGTCATCTGGATAAGCGGTATGGTGCTATTTATCTGCTTTTCGGCAGAGGCATTTAGTGGCTATATGCTCCCATGGGGTCAGATGAGCTACTGGGCGGCGACTGTTATCACTCAGCTTTTTGGTGGTGTGCCAGTTATCGGTGATGCTTTGGTTGAGTGGATCAGGGGTGATTATGCAGTTGGTGACTCAACACTTACTAGATTTTTCATGCTTCACGTCTGCTTGCTACCACTTGTGACTATCGTTGTTTTGGTTATACACTTCTACTCATTAAGAATTCCTCACGTAAATAACCTAACAAGCGAAGATATCGACTTTGAAGTAGAGGCGCAAGAGTATCTACACGGTGACAGAGCAAAAGCTAAAGTTATACCATTTTGGCCAGGATTTTTGGCAAAAGACTTCATGTATGTATCATTTTTTATGATCTTTGTCATATATCTTGTTTGCTATCACTTCAACTTTGCGATGGATCCTATCAACTTTGAGCCAGCAAATCCACTAAAAACTCCACCACACATCTATCCAGAGTGGTACTTCTTGTGGCAATATGAAATTTTACGTGGCTTCTTCTTTGATATAGCTGGAATTTCAGCTTATAACATCGGTCTTATCGCATTTGCATTCGCAGGTGTTGCGTTTATGCTTATACCTCTTTTTGATAGAAGCGACCTTGTAGCTCCAGCTCACAAAAGACCACTATTTTTCGTATGGTTTTGGGTGCTAGTTGCTGACCTTATCGTCTTATCTATATATGGCAAGCTCCCAACAGGCGGCATCAACGACTGGATAGGATTTTACGCATCACTGCTATTTTTAGTGCTATTTATAATCGCACTTCCAGTTATTACAATACTTGAAAGAAAAAGGGGCTAATCATGAAAGAGCTTAAAATTTTTGCCATCGTTGTTATCCTTTCAGGTATTTTATACTGGGGTATCGAGCCTTACGCTCATACAAAGCTTCATCCGCACACTGCAAATGCTGAGTATAACTTCTCAAAAGAAGATACTGACTACGCAAAGCACTTTTTAGAGCAGAAAAAAGAGGCGCTTGAGGCTGCAAAAGCTAGCGGCAATAAGGCTAGCATAGAAGCGGCTACAAAAGACGTTGAGACAGCACAAAAAATTCTTGACGACTACATAGCATTTTGGGCTGATATAAATTCGATCGACCTTGCAAAAGGCGACGCTGCAAAAGGCGCTGAGACATTTGGCGCAGCTGGATGTACAGGATGTCACGGCATCGAAGCAGCTGGTATGCCAGCTAGTATGGACGCTGAGACAGCTAGCCAAAGCTTTGGCGTAGTGCCACCAGATCTTAGCACAGCTGGTAAAATTTATGACGAGAGATTTTTGGCTGCACTCATCAAAAATCCAACTATGGCTGTAAAACTATCTCATAAATTTAACGACGAGCATCCTTATCCGATGACTGCATTTATGGGTGCTGGCGGCGATATAAACGCTGAGATCGCTGACATAGTTGCTTATCTTAAAAAAGTATCAGCTGATGCAGACGCAAAGAGCAAGATCACTGACGAGAAAGTCTTTGCTGATGCATGTCAAAGATGCCACGATATGAAGTATGATAAAAAGTATGCTTTCAGCAACAAAGTAAGCCTTGCAGCTTATATGGGCTCAAATCCACCTGATCTATCTATGATGATCCGCTCAAAGGGTGCTGACTACTTGCATAAATTTATAAACGATACTCAAAAGATGCTCCCAGGCACTGCGATGCCTAGAGTTGGCTTAAACAAAGCTGCTGAAGACGACATAGTATCTTACATAGAAAAAGTAGGCGACAGCAAAAAGGCTGAGCGCGAGAGCACAGGACTTTATGTCATGATCTACTTCTTCATCTTAGGAATTTTTGCTTGGCTTTGGAAGCGCAAAGTCTGGAGTGAACTCCACTAAAATTTAAGAGCCTTTTTGGCTCTTAAATTCTTTCTAGTAAATTTACATATATAAATAGGTATTTTTTAAATTTATTCTGTTTTGCAAATTTTAAAACTTCATTCACCCCTAAGAATTGACTACTAAAATTTGGCTTCGCTTTCAGCTTAGCTCAAATTTTAGAGCCGAAATTACTCGTTCATAAAATTTTAAAATTTGCTTGACACCTATCTAATTTAACAAAGCAATTCTGCAAATTTTAAAACTTTACTCACTCTCCTTAGCAACTTACTAAATTTAGGGCTCATAACTATTCGCCACTAAATTTAGAAGCGTGATATGCCAGCTCTAGTTTTAAAATTTGCTGGAATTTTTGCGCATCAATGGCCGTTATACGCGCAGTGTGTAAGAAAAGAGGTTTTTGACAAAATACAGCAAATGTGAGGATATTAACATTTACTAAGCGAGTAAATTTACATTTTTTGGCAAATTTATTCAACAAAAACCACATAAATTTACGCAAAACAGCCAAATTTAGCTCGCCGTAAAGCCACACTAAACAGCTAAATTTCTTTAGCGATTTTGCTCATTTTGTTTATCAGCTCCTCACGCTCGCTTGATTTTAAGTTGCCGTATTGAAGCTTTGTCATCATCTGCATGAAGTCAAACTGCTTAAACATCTGCGCATCGCTCTTTAGCTCTTTTTCAAGCTTCTCGTAGATCTTTTCTGTCTCTTTGTTGGCTTTTTCTAAATTTTGCAAAAAGCTCCCAGTCGCGCTCGCATCAAGGTCGTTTTTTGCTGCCTTGTCGATGGCGTTTTTTAAATTTGATAAATTTTCAGAAATTTTCATCTGCACTTCCTTTTGGATTTTAAAATTTAGAGCAAATTTTATTCCTAAATTTCATCCCACCATTTTTTTCTAGGTGGATTTTGCACGGTGAAAACCTCTCCGATCATCGGCGTTGCATAGTTTAGCTCAAGTTTTGTAGCCGCCTTTTCAAAACGCTTGATCGGCTCATCCCAAGCGTGATAAGAAAGATCAAATTTACCCCAATGCACCGGCACGCCAAGCCTTGCACCAAGATCTTTTAGCGCTTGCGCTGACTCTTCTGGCTTCATATGCACGTAAGGCCAGCCATCGCTGTAAGCGCCATTTTCTATAAAAACTAGATCAAAACCGCCAAATTTCTCATTTATCATCTTAAAATGCTTGCCATATCCGCCATCACCGCTAAAGTAAAAGCTAAAGCCAGCCTCCTCTACCGCCCAGCCGCCCCAAAGCGTGGTGTTTCTTTTAAATGTGCGCCCGCTAAAGTGCCTTGAGGGGCAAAAAGTAAAGTTTAAATTTCCTATCTTTTGCTCATTAAACCAGTCAAACTCGTAAATTTTGCCTTCATCCACGCCCCATTTTACGAGGTGAGCTTTGACTCCAAGTGGCACTAGAAATTTGGCTATCCTATCCTTTAGCTCAAGTATCGTTTTATGATCAAGATGGTCGTAGTGGTCGTGCGAGATGAGGGCGATGTCGATCACCTCTGGGTAGTCGCTAGCGGTGATGTCGTGCTCGTAGGCAAAGGGCTTGCCGCCAAGTGGGAGAGGGAATGCGCGGTGTAAAACTGGGTCTGTGATGATGGTTTTGCCATCAAGCTTGCAGATGAGACTAACGTGCCCAAGCCAGATAAAGTCGCCATTTTTGAGGGCATTTGCATCAAATTTTAAATTTGGCAAAGGGCGCTTTGGCAACTTGCCTTTTGGTGGAAAAAGCGCTTGAGGGACGTAATTTAACATGGACGCTTGCGGATTTTTCTTTACCATATCAATTGTCGGCTCTAAATTTACAAAAACTTTGCCGTTAAAATTTGGCGATGCTTCTATCAGCTTTTGACTCTTAACATCTGGTCTGCCGCCAAAAACAGGGGCAAATTTCATAAAAGCAAAAACTGAAGCAATAAACAAAACTATGACTATAAAAATTTCCATCAATAACCTTTTTAAATTTAAAGGTTGGATTATATTTTAGATTTTTAAATTTCAGTTTCATTTAATTAACCCAAGCTTAAAAAACTAATTTTTAAATTTAAACTTAATTAAGATAATTTTACTCTTTTTACTAATTATCTGTTATGAAATATTAATCTTTTTTGATTAATCACACGATAATAACGCCGTTTAATAGCATATCTTAAACTAATATAAAATAAAAATTTAATTTCAAAAATACAAAATTTGTCAGATAGCTGACGGAATTTAATCGCCAGAAGTTATAGAATTGTTTCAAAAATTTCAGGAAGGAGCGTTTGAGATGTTAAATAAAAATTTAACTATCTCTATTCATGTGATTAACAATCACTCTATTAGTGAGCAGGGCGGTCTTGCCTTGTTTTTTAGGAGGAATTTATGAAAAAACATAAATTTGTGATTGCCGATTCTAAACGCTGCATAGGATGTGCGACCTGTATGGCTGCATGTTTTAAAAGTGCTTATGAACGCGGCAAACTATCACGTGCAAGGCTAAGCGTCTTAAGAGAAGCTAGCGGTGTTATGCCGACTCAGTGCAGACAATGCGACGATGGCCCTTGCGCAAATGTATGCCCAACTGGAGCGTTGCGATTTAATGATAATTGCATCGAGCTTCACGAGGAAATTTGTATAGGTTGCAAGATGTGCACGATCGCTTGCCCTTATGGTGCGATAAGCTCAAGTGCAGAGCTTATGCCTTCAGTAAATTACGCTGTCGAGCCAAAATACTATCTTGAAGTAGAGTCACAATCAGGCGCAAAAAACATCGCAGTAAAATGTGATATGTGCTTTGGCCGTGAAAATGGACCAGCTTGCGTTGATGTATGCCCAACAAGCGCTCTTATAATGGTTGATCCAGAAGAGGGCAAACATAAGCTTGGCAAGAGGATAGACTACGAAGCAGCGAATAAATTTGCTACTAAAATTTTAAACGGACAAGGAGCATAAGATGACTACGGTTTATATGCTATTTCTTGTAAGTGCCGTCGTTAGTATCTTGCTCTACTGCGCTCCAAAAGCCGCTGTTAAAGTTGGTTTTGGACTAAGTGCTATAAGCTGCTTTTATGCGATGTGTCACTTCGTTGCAAATATGGGAGTAAGTGATAGCTTTGCTCTTATGGATGGCTTTTTGTATTCGCCAAAATTTGCGCTAAATCCACTTGGAAATTTCTTCAGTTTTGTCGTTGTTTTCATCGGATTTGCAAGTAGCGTTTATGGTATGAGCTATGCAGAAGAGTACATAAAAAAAGCAAATGTTGGTGTGTTTGCATGTTTGTTTAACACATTCATCCTTTCAATGCTTCTAGTAATCAGCGCTGATAATGTATTTTGCTTTGTTGTTTTATGGGAGCTTATGACTCTTGTATCATCATTTCTTATCATCGTCAATGACGGTAAAAATACACTTAAAGCGGTTATGGTATATCTTGGTATCGCACAAATCGGTGCATTTTGTATAACCTGTGGCTTGCTTATCACAGCTTACTATGCAGGAAGCTTTGAATTTAGCGCATTTATGGGTGTTAAGATGCCATTTGGCGCTTCTGCTGCTGTATTTATACTATTCTTGGTCGGCTTTGGTAGTAAAGCTGGTATGTGGCCATTCCACGTTTGGCTTCCACAAGCTCACCCAGCAGCACCATCAAACGTTTCAGCCCTTATGTCAGGCGTTATGATTAAAGTTGCTCTATTTACTCTAGTTAAATTTACACTTTACCTACCACTTAGCACATATTTTGGTCTTACAATACTCGCTCTTGGTGCAGCTAGCTCACTATTTGGTGTTTTATACGCTCTTTGCCAACACGACTTCAAAGCTTTGCTTGCTTATCACTCAGTTGAGAACATAGGTATCATCTTGCTAGGTCTTGGTACTGGTATCTACGGCGTTGCAGCTGGAAATTTAACACTTGCAGCAGTAGGTTTTCTAGCAGGTTGCTACCACGTAGTTAACCACGCTATATTTAAAGGTCTGCTTTTCCTTTGCGCTGGTTCAGTTATCCACGCTACTCATACACAAAATATGGACATCCTTGGTGGTCTTGCTAAAAAGATGCCATGGACAAGCCTTGGTATGTTTATAGGTATCATGGGTATCGCAGCTTTACCTCCAGTAAATGGCTTTGTTTCAGAGTGGTTTACATATCAAGGTATGCTTCAAGGTGCGATGGGAGAAGGAACATTAGTTAGATATGCATTTACACTTGGCGTCGTAGCTCTTGCGCTAACAGGCGTTTTAGTTGGTATGCACCTTAAACTTTACGCTGTTATCTTTGCAGGTACTCCAAGAGATCAAAAAATTTGGGAAAATGCTAAAGAGAGTCCGATAGGTATGGTTCTTGGTATGATCATTCTAATGATAGGCTGCGTTGGCTTTGGTCTTGGCGCAAACTACATAGTTGATTACATCATGCAAGCTGTAAATTCTATCGCTATAAGCGACTATAAAGCTAGCCTTGGTGCTATAAATGTAACTTCACCTATGGGTAGCATGATCTCAACTCCACTTATCGCTTTAGTCCTATGTGCAACTATGATTTTGCCATTTATCATCCTTGCTGTTATGAAAGCAAACAGAGATAAACCACGCGAAACTGATCCTTGGGCTTGTGGCTTTAAATATAGCTCACGTATGCAAATGACAGGTGGTCCATTCACTGGCGACCTTAGAAAAATTATGCAATGGCTATTTAGAGCTGATAAAAAAGTAGTTACTAGAAATTATTTTGACGCGGTTGAGTATCACAACCATCCAAAAGATATTTGGTGGGGAATGTTTTATGAGCCAGTCATTAAATGGTGTGTGAAATTTGCTGATAAGCTAGGTATCGTTCAAAGTGGTTATACAAATGTATATACACTTTATATCTTGCTATATCTTTGTGTCATACTTGCTGTGAGCTACTTTTTAGTTTAGGAGACGAAAATGCAAACTATACTTTTAATGATATTTCAAGTAGTCGTTATCGTTTTGGTAGCTCCTTTGTTTGATGGTATGGCAAGAAAACTTAGAGCTAAACTTCAATCAAAACAAGGTAGCGATTTCTTTCAAACATATCGCGACATTATAAAGCTTTTTAGAAGAGGAAGAACCGTCCCTGAGTGCTCTCACTGGGTATTTAGATGGGCTCCATTTTTCCTTTTTGCAACTTCAGCTGCAGTGCTAGCTGCTATACCTATAACATATAGCAAAGATACTGTATTTGGAGCATATTCAGATATATTTGTTATCCTCTATCTTGGTGCGCTACTTAGATTTGTATTTGGTGCAGCTTCAATGGATAGCGGCAACCCATTTGCAGCAACAGGTGGCGGCAGGGAGCAAATGCTTGGTGTTTATGTTGAGCCAGTTATGATTATGTGTTTAATCGTAGTTATGCTTGCAGCTAAAACATCAAATTTAGTTGAGATCCAAGAGATGGTAAGAACTGGCGTTATCGGATATCAAATTCCAAGTTTTGCCGTTGCTTCTATCGCATTTTTGTGGTGTATGTATGTTGAGACTGGTAGAAAGCCATTTGACTTAGCTGAAGCAGAACAAGAGCTTCAAGAGGGTGTTCTTGGTGAGTATGCTGGTAGCGACCTTGGCTTAGTTCAAGCATCACTTATATTAAAACAGTTTGCTATGATAGGACTTTTCCTAAGCATATTTGAGCCATGGAATTTTAGCAATCCTTTCTTAGCTATTATCGTTTTTGTGATAAAAACTGGAGTATTTTACGTCGCAGCTGTATTTATAGACAACTTTGGACCACGCTTTAAAATGACTTCATCTTTACGCAAAAATGCTCTTGGTGCACTTGCTATTTCGTTTGTTGCACTAACACTTTATGTAGTAGGAGCGTGAGATGCAAACACTAGATATATTAGCCATTTGCATGATCGTAACTTCGCTTGCGGTTTTTGGCCTTAGAAGCTTGAAACTCTCAATCATCGCTTATGCGATAGAGACGCTACTTTTAGTTAGTATATTTTTCTTACTATCTGAGAAATTTAACGCTGAGCAGCTAAAAACTTGGGCGATCGTTGCGTTTTTTACCAAAGTTCTTTTCGTGCCAGGAATTTTGTTCTGGCTTATCAAAAAACTTGGCGTAGTTAGCGAAGATGAGCCAGTTGGTGGATTTTTTGTAAGTCCTGTTATTGCTATGGGATTTTCTCTAGCTCTTTCAATGAGTATCCACCCTATATTTTTAAAATTCTCTCTTATCAAAGAAGAGATCATGTTGATCGCTGCTGGAACAGTATTTATGATGGGAATTTTTGGTTTCATGCTAAGAAACTCATTTATAAAACAAATTCTAGCTTACTGCTTGTTTGAAAACGGTATCCACCTAAGCCTTGCTCTAATGGCTTACAACTCACATGAGCTAGTTGAGCTTGGAATTTTAACAGATGCGATATTTGCTGTTATTATTATGAGCGTTCTAGCGATTAGATTTTATAAAGCTTATGATAGCTTAGATACTTCTAAAGCTTCAAATTTAAGGGGTTAGAGATGGATAGTTTAGCTTTAATACTTATCATACCGCTCCTTGGTGCTTTGATCTTGTTTTTAAGTCCTAAAAACTATGCAGTACTTAGCGGACTTCATGTCTTGTTTTCTGCTGCGACATCAGTGGCTTTACTTAACAATGTTCTTAAAGTTTTAAGTGGCGGAACTTTTTATAGTTTTGATAAATTTTTATTCTTAGATAGCTTAGGCTGTGTTTTCTTGGTGCTTATCGCCGTAACTGGATTTATAGTAAATTTCTACTCTATCCACTATATGAGATGGGAACTTGAAGATGGACACATCCACTTAAGTGATCTTAAAAAATACTACGCACTAAGCCATGTATTTATCTTTACAATGACTTTAAGCGTTATCTGCAACAACGTTGCGTTTATGTGGGCAGCTATCGAGGCTACAACACTAGCTTCTGTGTTTTTAGTTGCTATACACAAAGATCAAAAATCAACAGAGAGTGGTTACAAATACATCGTTCTTTGTTCAATCGGTCTAGCATTTGCTCTTTATGCAACCGTTCTTCTATACTCAGCTACATATAGCACACTAGGAGACGGCGAGGCTTCTATGCAGTTTTCAAGCATAATGGCTAACGCTAAAAATTTAAACCCAGATGCAGCAAAACTTATCTTTGTGTTTGCGCTAATTGGTTTTGGTACAAAAGCAGGTCTTGCTCCAACTCACACTTGGTTGCCAGACGTTCACGCTGAAGGTCCAGCACCTATCTCAGCATTGCTATCAGGCGTACTTTTAAAATGTGCGATGCTTGCGCTTTTAAGATACTACGCTATCACAGCTCAAGCAGTTGGATTTAGCTTTGTTGAAGGCGTAATGATCGTTTCAGGAACTATCACACTTTTTGTAGCAGGATTTTTCCTAATAAGACAACACAACGTAAAAAGAATGTTTGCATACCACTCAATCGTTCACATGGGTGTTATCGCATTTGCACTTGGTGTTGGCGGTAAATTTGGTCTATTTGCAGCGATATTTCACTGCCTAGCTCACAGCTTCACAAAAGCTTTGGCTTTCTGCTCAACAGGTAACATAGCAAGAATTTACGGCCACAAAGATATGAGTAAGATGGGCGGCATGGTTAAGATCGCACCTATTACAACTATTATGTTTGGTGCAGCTGTCTGCTCACTAGTTGGTGTTCCAGCATTTGCTATATTTGTTAGCGAATATAACGTCTTTGTTGGAGCTATCACAAGTGGTCAATACATCGCAGTTGCGCTATTTGCTATTGCACTTGCAGTTATTTTCATAGCTGACTTTGCGCACTTTAACATGGCAAGCTTTGGCGAGCCAAAAGGTGTGGTTGTTCATAATAAAGAGATGAGTTTATTTGAAAATTTACCTCTTATAGCACTCTGTGCCCTTATCATAATCTTTGGCGTATGGCACGTAGATAGCTTTTATACGCTAGTAAATAACGGTGTTAATATAATGATGGGAGCTTTAAAATGAGAGGCGATAAATTTGTTGAAATCCTAAAAACAAAGGTAAAAATTTTAGAAGTAACTCGTCAAGCAGACGATCAGATCACAGTTTTAGTTGATAGAAACGATCTTCCACTAGCTGTTAAAACACTTTATTATGATATCGGTGGCTTTATAAGCACTATGATACCAAACGACGAGCGCCAGATAAATGGCTGCTATGCGCTTTACTATGCTATCTCAATGGAAGGTAGCAAGATGACTGAGGCGGATGATTTTGCGGCTGAGGATAAGTGCTTTATCACAGTTAAAACTCTTATCCCAGGAAGTGATCCGACATTCCCATCAGTTACTCCGCTTGTGCCAGCTTGTGTTTGGTATGAAAGAGAAGCTTATGATATGTTTGGTCTAGTAGCTGAGGGTCTGCCTGATAAAAGACGTCTAGTTTTAAGTGATGACTGGCCAGACGGACTTCACCCACTTAGAAAAGATGCTATGGACTACCGTTACCGCCCTGATCCAGTAGATCATAGAGATGAGCCTGATGCGGAGTTTTTGTTCCCAACAGGTGATGCAGTAGTTGATGTGCCACTTGGACCACTACACGTTACATCTGATGAGCCAGGTCACTTTAGACTTTTCTGCGACGGCGACGAGATTATAGACGCTGACTACCGCTTATTCTATCAACACCGTGGTATGGAAAAGCTAGCTGAAAATAGAATGAACTATGATCAAATGGGCTATCTTGCAGAGCGTGTTTGCGGAATTTGTGGTTATGCTCACGCTATTGCTTGTATCGAAGCTGCAGAAAAAGCTATCAAGCTTGAAATCCCGCTAAGAGCTCAAGCTATACGCGTCATCTGTCTTGAGATCGAGCGTCTTCACAGCCACCTTTTAAATATCGGTCTAGCTTGTGAGGTCACTGGTAACTACAACGCATTTATGCATATCTTTAGGGTTCGTGAGTACTCTATGGAGCTAGCTCAGCTTGTAACTGGCGGACGTAAAACATACGGCAACGTCGTTATGGGTGGCTTAAGACGTGATATGACAAACCATGAGATCAAAAAAGGCTTAGAGATCATCAACAAACTTGACATTCAAATTTCAGAAATTTGGGATGCAGTTTTGGAAGATAAACGCCAAATCGGACGCTGGAAAGGTGTAGGTATCCTAGACCGTCAAATAGCACGTGACTTTAGCCCAGTTGGTCCAAATATGAGAGGCTCTGGCTTTAAACGTGATAACCGCTACGATCACCCATACGACTTCTTCAAACAGATAGAATTTGAAGTAGCAGTTGAGCATGGTTGCGACGTTTTTGCTCGTGAGATGGTTAGATATAAAGAGCTAAAAAGCTCTATCCACATCATCCGCCAATGCTTTGAGATGATGCCTCAAACTCCGATCATGATCGATCCTGTGACTATGATCAAGCCAGAGAATTTCGCACTTGGTCACGATGAAGCACCACGTGGTGAGAACGTTCACTGGATTATGCAAGGTAGCGCTCAAAAAGTATATCGCTGGAGATGTAGGGCTGCGACATATAACAACTGGCCAAGCCTAAGGTATCAATTTAGAGGAAACAACATAAGTGACGCTGCGCTTATCGTTTGCTCACTTGACCCTTGCTACTCATGCACCGAGCGTGTTACTTTGGTTGATGTAAGGACTAAAAAAAGTAAAATTTTAACAGAAAAAGACCTTAAAAAATTCTGTCAAGATGGCGGGGTTAGTAAGAAGGATTTAAGATGATGAAGTTATTTGACATCACAGAAAAATATGGAAAGGCGACATACGCCTATCCATTTGAGCCATATATTGTGCCTGAGAATTTCCGCGGTCAGCCAGACTATACATACGATCTTTGCATAGGCTGTGCAGCTTGCGGTATCGCTTGCCCTAGTAACGCAATAGAGCTTAAGATGAACGATGAGCAAACAAGACTTGTTTGGCAGTTTGACTGTGGTCGTTGCATATTCTGCGGACGCTGCGATGAGGTTTGCCCAACTGGAGCTGTAAGACTTAGCGATAGCTTTGAGCTTGCGGTTAAATTTGACAAGAGCGCTCTTATACAAAGAGGCGAGCTTGAGATGCAAACTTGCAAATGCTGCGGCAAGCCATTTACGCCAAAAAGGCTTATAAATTTCACTCTTGAAAAGCTTGGCACAGCAAATTTACTCCCAGGCAGACTTGAAGAGGCAAAAGAGTACCTTTTTATCTGCCCAGAGTGCAAGAAAAATCAATCTGCTGAGAGGCTAACAAAAGGCGTTGAGGAGGCTATAAAATGAGTCTATATCAAGTCCCAGAGGACATAAAAACAGCAAATGACCTAACTGCAAAGTTAGAGCATTTAAAAAATATCAAAAGAAGCTTTAGTGTTTATAGGATCGACTGCGGAAGCTGCAATGGTTGTGAGATCGAAATTTTCGCTGCTATCACTCCGATGTGGGACCCAGAGCGCTTTGGCTTTAAGCTTGTAGCAAACCCAAGACACGCTGATATCTTGCTTTGCTCAGGACCAGTCACAAGACAGATGTATTACCCACTTCTTCGTGCTTATGAAGCAGCTCCAGATCCTAAGATCGTAGTTGCTTTTGGTGCTTGTGGAAGTACTGGTGGAATTTTCCACGACGCTTACAGCGTTTGGGGCGGTATAGACAAGATCATACCAGTTGATGTCTATATCCCAGGCTGCCCTCCACACCCAGCAAGTGTTATTTATGGTCTAGGTATGGCTCTTGGCATCATTGATCAAAAGCTACACAAAAAAAGCTACGAAAATGATAGCACTACGCCTCCTCCAGTTAAAAAGTCAGTAATGGGCGATATCTTATTTGAACGTGACTTGCATGCTGAAAGTAAAAGGCTAATGAGTTATATCTTTGGTAGAACACTATTTGAAAAATATATGGACGCTATCAAGGGCTCAAGTGATATCCACAACCCAGAGCTTGCACGTGAAGCGGTTATAGCAGCTATCAAAAAAGAAGATGATCCTAGATATGCTGAGTGTATGGCACTTTTGCATAATGACGTCTATCTAAAATACGCAAAAGCTGGTAAAAATTTTGCGATTGATGTTGATAGTGAGGTTTGGAGTAAAAGATGATACAAGTTTATAAGCTTACAAAAAGGCATATGGACGACAACGAAAAGCTTCCACGCGAGCTAAAGGAGATAAAAATTTTCTCCACTTGCGTGGGACACGGCGTTGGTACGATTGATTTTAGCGAGAAGATCTTAGAGCTAAGCGATGAGGAATTTGACGAGATGATCAAAAACTCAGGCGAATATGTGAAATTTAAGATCGGAAATTTAAGCAAGTATTTTGAAGTTGAAATTTTTGCTGAGCATATCGCTAGACTCTTGCCACAGCTTTGTGAGTGTAAGCTTAAAGAAATTTTGGCAAATTTAAAAGAGGGATATATCGTGCTTAGGAAGGACTTTTGATGAAAAAGGCCATCCTTTGCATCGGTAATCCTATGCGTGGCGACGATGATGTTGGCAATGAAGTCGGCCGCATCGTAGAAACTGAGCTAAAAGAGTGGAAGGTCTTTTTTGGGCAAGATGTGCCTGAGAATGAATTTTCAGCTATTAGAGAATTTGCGCCTGACATTTTGATAGTAGTCGATGCGATGAGCGGCTTTGATGAGGATAAGATAGAGTTTTTTGACCTAAGTGACGATAGAGACTACATCTACTCAACCCATAACCTCCCAACGCCGGTGCTTTTAAGCTATTTGCGTAAAATTTGTCCAAAGACGCTTTTCCTTGGCATTAGTGTCTTGCTTGAAAATGTCCTTGATTTTGAGGAGGGGCTAAGCGAGCAGGCTAAAAAAAGTGCCAGAAA
This sequence comes from Campylobacter concisus, assembly GCF_002912425.1. Lineage (GTDB taxonomy): Bacteria > Campylobacterota > Campylobacteria > Campylobacterales > Campylobacteraceae > Campylobacter_A > Campylobacter_A concisus_AH. Next base: position 42,367 of record NZ_POYR01000194.1, on the reverse strand, counting down.
AGCTTTTTTAAGAATTGTAGAGATTGATAAAAATTTAGTTGGTTAAATTTAGTAAGAGCTAAATTTAATCTGGGGTTTGCTAAAGATAAATTTGATCATTTTGGATTTGAAATTTAGTGTAAAAACTAAGCTTTAAACATTAAATTTTAACGCCAAATCTCTATCTTTGGCACTACTTCTTTGCTTTATATTTGTTATAGATCAAAGAAGGTCAAATAAAAAGGAGACGTGATGTTAAATCCGGCAGAAACCGCTCAAGCGGTGTCAAGTTCTATGGAGCATAAAGCTCATACGCCACTTGTAAGCATTATCTTCCTTGCTATTATGGCTGGAGCTGCTATTGCAATGGGTGATATTTTTTGGGCTCACTCAACAGTTGGTATGGCTGAAAAACAGTCTATCGGTCTTTCAAACTTCATCGGTGGTATCACATTTAGCTGCGGCCTCATGATGGTTGTATTTTATGGTGGTCACCTATTTACTAGCTCTGTTTTAAGCGGTGTTAGTGCATATGATGGCAAATTGCCACTTGGCAAAACCATAAGCTACTGGGTAATTGTTTGGATATTTAACTTCGTTGGTGGCGCATTGATCGCTTATATGTACTACTACTCTGGTTTGCCACTAAAATACGACGGCTACATCTTGCAACACTTTGTACCAGCAGCTATTGGCAAGATCACAGCACCATTTCATGAGCTATTTCTTCGTGGTATCTTTTGTAACGTCTTTGTTTGTATGTCTATCTGGACTGCGACAAGCGAGAGCAACCTATCTGGTAAATTCTTTGCCATTATGTGGATGATCGGCGCATTCGTTGCTTGCTCAATGGAACACTGCGTTGCAAATATGTTCATCATAACTGAAGCTATCATCTCTAAAGCTCACTATATAGCAGCAAGTGGCGGCGATATCAACGCTGCAGCAGCTTTACTTCACACTACAGCTGATAAACTAGATGTCATCAACTGGACAAATTTCTTAAGCAAAAACTTGCTCCCAGTTACACTTGGCAACATCTGCGGTGGTCTTTTCTTTGTTGGTCTTGTTGGCTTCATGGCTAATAAATTTGATATGAAGAAAAAAGCTTAATAAACTCCCTTTTAGTCTTTGCTTTTATGGCAAAGGCTAAATTACAAATTTCTCTTTTTTACCTTAAAAGTTTCAAAAAAATCTCTTATTTTTCATCTAAAAAATGTCACACTCATCTTAAATTTATCGTTTTAACTCCCCCTTATTTGAAAATTTGTGACATCTTGGAGTTTAAAACATCTTGGCTAATAAATTTAGAGCAATAATAAAGCTAAAATTTAATATAATCCCACGAAAAAAGGAGAGTCTATGAAATTTTTCAATGCATTTTTTACTGGCATTATATTTGTTCTTGCTCCTATTTTTACGCTATTTGTTGGAATTTACAACAACTACTTTTCATTTTATGGCATAAATGAGTATTTCAATGTGATTTTTGTAGATAATGTGCCTTTTTTGTGGCTTTTACCTGTGTTTTTTATATTTGGATATTGTTTCTTTTACGCGCCATTTAGGAAAATTTTTAGAGCCTTTTATCTGCTCCTGCTCCTGCTTTGCGCACTTAGTTGGTATCCTGATTTTGGACGAAACTTGGGCGAGGCTTATTTTATGAGTAAGCCACTTGAGATGGATCTATCTTCAAATTTACAAAACGAGCAGAAAATAAGCGGCAAAGTCCTTTATGACGGACGAAGAGAAATTTATTTTCTAAGAAGTGACAATGATAAAGTCGTTAAAATTTCAAAGTAAAGTTTTACCTTTATTTAGTTACAATGGCATAAAAATTTAAAGGTTTAAAATGCGTATAAAACTTCCACACGTACCTTATGTCTCACATAAAATAGCAATAGATCTTTTAAACTGTGGTTTTGTAAAGTTAAACAAAGGTATTGAGCCAATCGTAGCAAAAGCAAGTGAAATTTTAACTACCGACGTTCAAAAAGAAAGAGCGCTAGACGAGCGAGTAAATGAGCTTTTAGAGAAAAACGAGGACGAGATGCAAACGATGCAAATCGACCGCAAAAATATGTTTTGGCTCGTTAAAAAGAAACTTGCTGGCGAATTTGACGTCATTTTAACTCATGAAGATAGATTTAGCAATGTCGCTCACAAGATACTTGAGACTATTTGGAAGAGCGGGTTGGTTGATTATAGCGTATCTGAAAACCGCGTAAAAAACGTGATATATGGCTCGATAGATGAGTATCTAAAGAGCTATGAGAAGATAGAAGATAGCGTCTATGAGATGATGCAAAACTACAAACGCAAACTTATCCCAGGAACTGATGAATACGACCTGATTTTTGAGCGTTTATATCAAGATGAGCTTAAAAAAAGAGGAATGCTTTAATGAAAGCTTATATTTACATTGAAAACGGCGTTTTTTTAGAGGCAAAAGCCTTTGGTGCTCACGGCGAGTGCGCAGGCGAGCTCGTTTTTAATACCTCTATGACTGGCTATGAAGAGATCATGAGTGATCCAAGCTATGCTGGTCAGTTTATCGTCTTTACTATGCCAGAGATCGGCATCGTTGGCATAAACGAAGATGATATGGAGAGCCTTAGAATTCATGCAAGTGGCGTCATAATGAGAAACTACAATGAAATCCCCTCAAACTACCGCTCGCAAAAATCTTTGGGTAAATTTTTTGAAGAGCAGGGCAAATTTGGCGTTTATGATGTTGATACTAGATATTTGACAAAGATGCTACGTGATGAAGGCGCCTTAATGGCCTATATCTCAACGCAGATAAGCGACAAAGATGAGCTAAAACGCAGACTTGAAAGTAGCGGACGCATAGAAAATATAAACTACGTAAAAACAGTCAGCGCTATGGACGAGTACGAGCACAAAAAAGGCGCTTGGGATAGAAATTTAAAGTCATATAAGCCGCTAAAAAGTATCGGCAAAAAGATAGCTGTTTTTGACTTTGGCGTAAAGAGAAACATCCTAAATGAGCTATGCGAAACTGGCCTTGAGGTCATCGTCGTACCACACGATACTAAGGCTGAAGTTTTGATAGATAAATTTAAAAATGGCGAGATAAACGGGGTATTTTTATCAAATGGCCCAGGCGAGCCAAAAAATTTAAAGGCTGAAATCGCTGAGATCAAAAAAATGATAGAGGCAAAAATCCCGATATTTGGCATCTGCCTTGGACACCAGCTGCTTTCAAATGCCTTTGGATACGAGACATATAAACTTAAATTTGGTCAGCATGGAGCAAACCATCCAGTCTTAAATTTAGAGACAAAAGCGATCGAGATAACAACGCAAAATCACAACTACAACGTGCCAGAGAGCATCGCTGAAGTAGCGGTTGTGACACATAGAAATTTGTTTGACAACACGATCGAGGGTGTGAGATACAAAGACTATCCGATCTTCTCGGTGCAACATCACCCAGAAGCAAGCAGCGGTCCTAATGAGAGCAAATATATATTTAAGCAGTTTTTAGAAATTTTATAATATGCAAAACATAAGCCTTTACATGATTATCTCAGTTGCGATTTTGAGCAGCTTTAGTCATTGTGTCGGCATGTGTAGCGGTTTTTTGAGCTTGCAAGCTCTATTTTTTAAAGGTAAAAGCAAGAGTGAAATTTTAATGCTAAGCGCGCTTTATAACCTAGCTAGAATTTTTGCTTATGTGGCTTTGGGAGCTTTGTTTGGCGTTTTTGGAGCAGCTATTAGTTTTGGTATGCAAGCAAGGGGCGTGATATTTTTCATAGTTGGCTTAGTGATCGCATTTATTGGCATCGCACTGCTTTTTAGGGGCGAGCTTTTAAAATTTGTAGAGAGCGAAAAAGCACTTAAATTTATAGTAAAAATGGCAAAAACAAGCGTGCAAAAGAGAAATTTGACAAATTTCTTACTGCTTGGCTTTTTAAATGGTCTTTTGCCTTGTGGCGTGGTCTATTATTTCTTAGCGCTTGGAATTTTAAGCGCAAATGTGTCTGACGCATCTTTAATAATGCTTATCTTTGGGCTTTGCACCTTACCAGCGATGTTGCTAGCTAGTTTTGTTTTTGGCTTACTAAGAGAGAAATTTAAAGAGATCATGTTTAAGCTCTCAGCTTGCATAATGATCTTAAACGGACTTTATCTATCATTTTTAGGATATAGAGCAAATGCCTAGTTTAAATTTAGATGAAAATTTTCTATCAAGTAGCGATGGCATGAGGATTGCTAAGCTTGCGATGATGGGCGAGATGATGGCAAATATAACTCACCAGTGGAAGCAGCCGCTAAATGAGCTAAGTTTAGTTTTATATAAGATGAAAAAGCTAGCACGCAGCGAAGATGGCGAATTTATCGGCTCTTATGAGAGGGCTATGCAGATCATAAAGTATATGTCAGAAACTACTGATGAGTTTAGCTCGTTTTTAAATCCAAACACACTTTCTCAAGAATTTAGCCTAGCAGACGCAGCTAGAGCATCGATACAGATCGTAAAAGGTGTGATGAAAAAAGAGGGCATTCATATAGAGCTTGAGGTGCTAGGGGACTCTAAAATTTATGGTCATAAAAACAGGCTCATGCAAGTCATCATAAATTTACTAAATAACGCAAAAGACGCACTAAATTTACAAAAGATAGAAGAAAAAAATATAAAAATAAAGATTGATAGCGATGAAAAATTTGCTTACCTAAGCGTAGAAGATAACGGTGGTGGCATAGATAAAAATGTGATAGATGAGATTTTTAAGCCATATTTTACTACCAAAGAAGATGCCAAAGGCACTGGCTTAGGACTATATATGTCAAAGCAAATAATCGATCAATTTAACGCAGAAATAACAGCGGGCAACAGCGATAATGGAGCCTGTTTTTTAATAAAGTTACCACACAAAGGAGAGATAGATGAATAAAATTTTAAAGAACCTAACGGTTTTGCTTGTCGAAGACGATAGCGACAGCAAAAAGATCATGCACGATGTGCTAAGTGACAATTTTGAAAAAGTTTTTACTGCTCAAAATGGTGATGAAGGTTTGAAAAAATTTAAAAAATACAACCCAAATATGGTAATTACAGATGTATTTATGCCAATTAGTGATGGACTTGATATGACAAGATATATCAAGGAAATTTCTAAAGACACACCTGTCATCGTCCTAAGTGCGCATAGCGAAAAGGAGACTTTATTAAAGGCTATCGATGTTGGCGTTGATAAGTATCTCATAAAACCTATCATGGCAGATGATCTTTTAAAAACGATAGAAAATGTCGCAAAAAGCAAGATAGAAACTGCAAACATCATCCAAGTTGCAAACGGATATAGCTTTAACAAAATTAAGCGCGTACTTATCAGAGACGGTGTTGAAATTTCACTTACTAAAAAAGAGCTTGCATTTATCTCACTTTTGATAAAAAGACTTGGTACGCTCGTGCTTCATGATGAGATTAAAAGCGTCGTTTGGGTTGGCGAGAGCGTTACAGAAGCAGCTATTAGAACCTTTGTTAAGCGCGTTAGAGACAAAGTTGGCAACAATTTTATAAAAAATGTCCCAGGACTTGGTTACAAAATAGACAGAAGACTTTCCTAGTTAATGAGAATTTATATTAATTAAGTTTTTTTATAGTCCTTATACTCTAAAATAACGAATCATTAATATAAATTTAACTAGGAGGATATTTTATGCGACCATCTCAGCTACTACACTATGATTATAGTGTAGCAAAGCTATTTATGTTTGCCACGATACTCTTTGGTATCATAGGCATGGTTGTTGGCGTAGTTATAGCTTTTCAAATGGCCTGTCCAGAGCTTAACTACATAGCCGGCGAATATTCGGCGTTTGGGAGGTTGCGTCCTCTTCATACTAATGGCATCATTTTTGGCTTCATGCTCTCAGGCATCTTTGCCACTTGGTACTACATCGGACAGCGTGTTTTAAAGGTCTCGATGAGCGAGTCGCCATTTTTGATGTTTATCGGCAAGCTTCACTTTTGGCTATATATGCTTGTTATGGTTTTGGCTGTTGTTACGCTTTTTATGGGCGAGAGCACAGCGAAAGAGTACGCTGAGCTTGAGTGGCCACTAGATATCGCAGTGGTCGTTGTTTGGGTGCTTTGGGGCGTTAGTATATTTGGCCTCATCGGTATCCGCCGCGAAAAGACGCTTTATATCTCAGTTTGGTACTACATCGCTACATTTTTAGGCGTTGCGATGCTATATCTCTTTAATAATATGGAGGTTCCAACAAGACTTGTTAGCGGATATGGCTCATGGTTACACTCTGTCTCTATGTACGCTGGCTCAAACGACGCTTTGGTTCAGTGGTGGTACGGCCACAACGCAGTTGCATTCGTCTTTACAGTGGCTATCATCGCTCAAATTTATTATTTCTTGCCAAAAGAGAGCGGTCAGCCGATATTTTCATATAAATTATCATTATTTTCATTTTGGGGTTTGATGTTTATTTACCTTTGGGCTGGCGGACACCACCTAATATACTCTGCTACGCCTGATTGGATGCAGACTATGGGCTCAGTCTTTTCTATCGTTTTGATCCTGCCTTCATGGGGCTCAGCGATAAATATCCTTCTTACGATGAAGGGCGAGTGGGCGCAGCTTAGAGAGAGTCCGCTTATTAAATTTATGGTCCTAGCTTCGACATTTTATATGTTCTCAACACTTGAAGGACCGATACTTTCTATCAAGTCAGTAAACGCCCTAGCGCACTTTACCGACTGGGTACCAGGACACGTTCACGACGGCGCGCTTGGCTGGGTTGGCTTTATGATCATGGCGGCACTTTATCATATGACACCGCGCGTGTTTAAGCGTGAAATTTACTCAAAGTCGCTAATGGAAGCTCAGTTCTGGATACAAACAACAGGTATCGTTTTATACTTCGCGTCTATGTGGATCGCTGGTATCACACAAGGTATGATGTGGAGAGCGACTGATAGCTATGGAAATTTACTCTACTCGTTCATAGACACGGTAGTTGTGCTTATCCCATACTACTATATAAGGGCTATTGGCGGACTTCTTTATCTAGTTGGCTTCTTGATGTTTGCTTATAATATCTACAAATCAACTTCTGCTAAAGCTATCTTAGCAGAGCCAAAAAACGCTTCGCCAATGGGCGGCGGGGCAAAAGCTAGCGCGGAGGTGATGTGATGTTTGCTTGGTTAGAAAAAAATCCATTCTTTTTTGCGGTTTGCGTATTTGTCGTCATCGCTTACGCTGGCATAGTTGAAATTTTGCCAGACTTTGCAAACAGAGCTAGGCCGCTTGAGGGCACAAAGCCTTACACCGTTTTAGAGCTAGCTGGCAAAAACATCTATATGCAAAATGGCTGCAACACTTGCCACTCTCAAATGATCCGTCCGTTTAAAGCTGAGACTGATAGATACGGCATGTACTCGCTAAGTGGCGAATTTGCCTATGATCGTCCGCACCTTTGGGGCTCAAAAAGAACAGGTCCAGATCTTATGCGTGTGGGCAACTATAGAACGACTGATTGGCATGAAAATCACATGCTAAATCCAGCCTCAGTTGTGCCAGGCTCGATCATGCCAGCATATCCATTTTTATTTAAGAAAAATGCTGATATCGAGACTGCATACGCTGAAGCGCTAACGGTTAAAAAGGTCTTTAACACGCCTTATGACGAAAAAGATATGCCAGCACTTGGCACGCTAGAGCAGACAAATGCTAATGTTAAGGCTGAGGCTGCAGCTATCGTTGAAAATATGAAAGATGAGCAGGTAAAAAGTGCTTTTGCAAAAGGTGAAATTCGCCAGATCGTAGCACTCATTGCTTATCTAAATAGCCTAAAGTAGGAGCGCAAGATGGAGAACATTAGAGAGTTTCAAGCTTATGGCTATTTTTTCTTGACAGCATTTTTGGCGATCACTTTGTATGCTTATTTTTTTCATCTTTATAAGAGCGAAAAAACTGGCAGAAGAAACTATGAGAAGTACTCAAAACTAGCGCTTAACGATGAGATCGGTGGCGAAATTTTAGAGCGTAAGGCTACAAAGGAGAGCGTATGCAATGGCTAAATTTAGAAGATAATGTAAATTTACTAGCTCTTATAGGAGCGGCTCTAATCATCGTGCTTACTATCGTTGTAGCTGGTAGGTATGTGGGGCAGATGAAGGTTAAAAAAGATGAGAGCGTTGAGCTTAGCGAGCACAACTGGGACGGCATAGGAGAATACAAAAACCCTGTCCCACTTGGCTGGGCGGTTGTCTTTTTACTAGCGCTAGTTTGGGCGATCTGGTACTATTTGCTAGGCTATCCGCTAAATTCTTACTCACAAATCGGCGAGTATAATAAAGAGGTCAAAGAGGCAAACGCCAAATTTGAAAAAGAGTATGCAAACCCAAGCAAAGAGACACTTCACGCTATGGGCGAAAGTATATATCTTGTGCAGTGCTCAGCATGTCACGGCATCACAGGCGATGGCATAGGCGGCAAGGCTGCAAATTTACAAATTTGGGGCAGCGAAAAAGGCATAGTTGAGACTATACTTAATGGCTCAAAAGGGCTTGATTACCCTATGGGCGAGATGCCAGCAGGCTTAGCCGATGCTGATGGCGCAAAGGCGATCGCAGCTTACGTAGCTAAAGAGATAAGCGCGATAAAAAGCACTAAAAATGAAAATTTAGTAGCCACTGGCAAAGAGCTTTATGCTGCTTGTGCGTCGTGCCACGGCGAGGACGGCAAGGGCATGGATGGTATGTCGGTTGATCTTAGCAAATATGGCTCGGCTAGTTTTGTGGCTGATGTGCTAAATCGCGGCAAAAAAGGAGCGATCGGCACTATGCCTAAATTTAATGATGGCAGGTTAAATGAGATCCAGCAAAGCGCAGTTGGCGAGTACGTCATATCGCTATCAAAGGGCGAATAATGGAAAATAAAAATAGAAACATCTTTGCCTTAAACGGCATTAGCGGATTTTTAATAGCGGTGGTGCTTTTGCTCTCTATCCTAGCGGTGCTTACATACGTTGGCATCGGCTTGCAAAAAGAGGTCGCAACCAAGCCTTACTCACTAAAAGATGCAGCTAGCATCGAGATGAAGAGCGTAGATAACGCTAAACACGTCATTGTAAAGGAGTAGCGATGCTAGGCATAATAGAAAAAGCCATTATCCTGCTAATAGTCGTCGCAGGCGCCATTTGTGCCTGGTCAGTGCTTACGCCAAATCACCTATTTGTAGGTTAAGCTTGAAGAAATTTGCACTCATTTTTATCATTTTGCTCTGGCAAAATTTGGCTTGGGGTGCAAATTTTGTTATCAATGATGATGGAATTTTAAGCCAAAAAGTGAGCCAAAAGCTAAATGAGATCGGCAGTGAGCTTTATCAAAAAAGTGGCATAAATTTAGTAGTTGGTCTATATAAAGATGGCGAGCTAGACGCGCTTTTTAAAGAGCAAAATTTAAGCTCGCCTTTTGTCTTCTTAGCACTCATAAAAAATAAGCAAAAGGTTGAAATTTTTAGCGATACAAACACTTTAAAGCTCTTTAATAAAGAGCAAATTCTAAGTGTAAATCCAGAATCAGGCACCATTATCCCCATTTTAGTCTCAAAAAACGGCAAAGATGTCTATAACGCCGCTATCTTAAACGGCTACGCTGATATCGCCGAGCAGATCGCTGAGAGCTTAAATTTAAAGCTAGAAAGCGGTATCGGCAGCTCAAACAAAACGACCTTAAATTTCTTTCGAATTTTTATCTACGGCTTGATCGCATTTTTCGTTCTCATCATCTTTTATAAAAAGGTAAAAAATGGCTAATAAGAGCTTTTGGCCTTATGGCATCGTGCTTAGCATAGTGGCTATCATCTTAGCTTGCGTCGCAACCATCGTCGTTGCGATCAATAACCCAGTCGAGATGGATAGTGCTTATATGCAAAGCTACCAAAAAGTCGATGAAAACATCACTTTTATAAAAGAGAGTGAGGCTAGATTTGATGAGAAATTTGGCCTTAAATTTGAGCCAGAATTTAAAGGTTTGCAGGGTAAGTTTAAATTTCTTCTAACGCCAAAAAATGGCAAAATTTCAAGCCTTAGCTATGAAATTTTACTCACTCGCCCACAAACAAACAAAGATAACAAAACATTAAGCGCCTCATGGCAAGAAAATGAGCTTATAAGCGAGAGTGTTGGCCTAAAAGAGGGCAGGTGGCAGCTACTTTTAAGGCTAAGCGACAAGCAAGATACGAGATATTATAAATTTGATTTTAACGCTACAAAATAGGCTAAAATTGCATCCAAAAGTTTTTAGCCAAGGTCAAAATCAAATTTAAATTTTCGCTTTCTAGCCAGCCAAAACGCCAGATCAAACCTCTTTAAAACCAAAATTTAATCCCAAACGCTTGCCAGTTGTAACATACTCTTTAAATTTATAGATGAGCGGCGACCATTTTTTAGTATCTAGCTTTTCATCTTTTAACAAATTTTCATCCACAAAGATGCCAACTATCCTGCAAGTAACGATGCAAAACCACTCCTTTATCTCGCACTTTAGTTTTTGGCGCTAAATTTAAGCAATATAAACCCGGCGGCGCCCGAAACTACCGAACCTAGCAAGATAGCAAGCTTGTCGGTGTAGGCAAAGGCGTCCGTGTCGTTGTAGGCTAGGCCGTTAACGAAAAGGCTCATCGTAAATCCTACGCCGCAAAGCACGGCGATGCCGTAAAGTTGGATGAAATTTGACCCCTCGGGTAGTTTGGCTAGCTTAAATTTGATCGCCAAAAAGCTAAAAGAAAATACCCCGACTTGCTTGCCGACGAAAAGCCCCAGCGCCGTGCCTAGCGCGACTGGAGACAAAATCTCGTCCAGTCCGACGCCTCGCAGTGAGATGCCTGCGTTTGCGAAGGCAAATATCGGCAGCACACCAAACGCCACCCAGCCGTGCAGGTCGTGCTCGATGCTTTTTAGCATAGATTTGCCAGGCTCGTCTTTAAAGCTAAGCGGTATGAAAAAGGCCGCCACGACGCCCGCAAGCGTGGCGTGAACGCCAGATTTTAGCACCGCTACCCACATCACCGCGCCTACGATTAGATAGGCCGCCTTGCTCTTTACGCCGAGTCTGTTTAGCACGAAAAGCGCGGCTAGACAAACGCTCGCGACCGCAAGCATTTGGGCGCTAAGCTCGCTCGTGTAAAATAGCGCGATAATCACGATCGCGCAAAGGTCGTCGACGATCGCTAGCGTCATGAGGAAAATTTTTAAACTAGTCGGTACGCGAGGCCCGAGTAGGCTCAAAATCCCCAGAGCAAACGCGATATCCGTCGCCGTCGGTATCGCCCAGCCGCCAAGCGCGAAGGAGTCGTGCTTCGTAAAAAGATAGAAGATAACCGCGGGCACTATCAGGCCGCCTGCCGCGCCGATCGCTGGCAGCGCGATTTGCGACGGATTTTTTAGCTCGCCCTCCAGCACCTCGCGCTTTAGCTCAAGTCCGATGAGAAAGAAAAATACCGCCATCAACCCGTCATTCACCCACAAGATCAGGGGTTTGCTTAGTCCGTATTCGCCGAAGCTCATGGTAAATTTGGTATTTAAAAATTCGTTGTAAAAATCGCTCAAAAACGTATTTTGACACAGTAGCGCCGCTACCGTAGCGATCATCAGCAAAATCCCGCCGCTGGCTTCGTGTTTTAAAAACTCTTTTATTCCGCCCATTTTGCTTCCTTTTTATAAATTTTGGCGATTATAGCGTATTTTTCGCTCGCATAAAATTCGGGCGAATTTGGCTATAATCAAGTCAAATTCAAAGGTAAATTTAGTAGACGCATCTCTAAAATTTGCCGTGCCGCGCTTGCGGGAGCGGGACGCTTGCGCACGGTTTTTATAGATTAAGGAGCGAAAATGAATGAAATTTTAGAGATTTGTAAGCGCGCAAAGGCTGTTTGCGGCGAGCTTTTGAGACTTGATAGCAGGGCTAAATTTGCATCCAAAAGTTTTTAGCCAAGGTCAAAACCAAATAAATTTACCCGTAAATTTTACTTTCTAGCCAGCCAAAACGCTTACTCAAACCTCTTTAAAACCAAAATTTAAGCCCAAACGCTTGCCAGTTTTAACGTACTCTTTAAATTTATAGATTAGAGGCGACCATTTTTTAGTATCTAGCTTTTCATCTTTTAACAAATTTTTATCCACAAAGATGCCAACTATCTTGCAAGTAACGATGCAAAACCACTCTTTTATCTCGCACTTTTCTACGATCGTTTCTATCTGTATCTTGCACTCTTTTATGCGCACGCTTTTTGCCTTTATGCCTGGCTCTTTGTGCAAATTTGCTACCTTAAATTTATCGCTTTCGTAGCTGTATCCAAGGGCTCTTTTCTCCTCCGGCACGTCCTCGTCGCCTGTTAGTTTTTCTATCTTTTTTATAGCTTCAAGCAAGCTCTCATCACATAAATTTAGCGTGATATCTGAGCCATTTTGGATATTTTTATAGCCTTTGTTATCAACTCCGATGCCAAGCACCACGCTATCTCCTAGCGTCCAAGAGGATGAAAGCACGGTGATATCATCTCGCCCTTTTTGATCTTTTGTGGTGGCAAGCAAAACTGGAAAGCCGTAGTAAAAGCCAGATCTGTTTAACTCTTTACGCATTTTTGCTCCTTTTTGAAATTGTAGCCCCCAGCAGTTTAAGGCTTAAATTTTTAATGAATTTAGAAAAATTTTCAAAGCTTAGCTTAAGTGAGAAAAAGCGCTCTTTTATCAGCTTTTGGCTATCATTTTTTAAAAATTTAAGAGAGTAAAATGCGCAATCTAAATCAACTTTTCGTCTTTACAAACTCGCGTAAGATCAGGGAATTTAACGCTGGTTTTAATGACGAGCTAATCCCAAAAAGTCTAAGCATCGCTGAGTTTTACAAAAAGGCCGTTTTTGTAAATGGCCGCTTTGAGTGCGATAGTACCTACGCTTTGGTGCTTATGAACAGAGCCTGTGCCAGCGTCAAAGAGGCAAACTCGGTGCTTAAAATCCCAACTGAGTTTTTTGAGTTTTTGAAAAACAACGACTACCTTTTTTCATTTTTTAAAGAGCTAGCCATTAGCAAAAAGAGCATTGAAGAGATCAAATTTAACGACATTTACGCTGATTTTGAGGAGCATTTAAGCATACTTGAGGCGGTTTTAAAAGAGTATGAGAGCCTGCTTTATAAAGAGGATCTTTATGATGATATAACCTTGCCAAAAATTTACTCTATAAATGAAGCTTACATAAAAAGTTTTAGTGAAATTTCACTGCACATTGATGGCATTTTAAGCGAGTTTGAGTGGGAAATTTTAGAAAAAATTTCAAAACTAACCACGTTAAAAATTATCTTTCAAACTAGCGTTTTTAATAAAAAACTAATAGAAAAGATAAGGCAAATTTCAGCCATTAGCGAGTTTGAAAACTATAAAAAATATGAGCTAAATTTAAACACAAACGAGCTAACTTGCTTAGAAAATATCACAAAATTTGAGCCAGTTTTAGTAAGAAATTTCGCTACAAGAAGCTTGCAGTGCGCCTATGCTATGGCAAAGGCGAGCGAGTTTGTGCGTGAGGGCATAAAGCCTGAAAATATCGCAGTGATCTTGCCAGATGAGGGTTTTAGTGAGATTTTAAGGATTCATGATAGTGCTAAAATTTTCAACTACGCCATGGGTGAGAGCTTTAAAAATACAAAATTTTATGAGGCACTTTACTACATCACAAGAGCGATCAATGAAGAGGCAAGCCCAGTTTTTGATCAAAGTAAGTGTGAGAGCTACGAGGAGCTTGGCTTTATTTTAAGCGAATTTGGCGTGAGCGAGCAGCTTTTTGAGAAATTTAAGGCTAGTTATTTTGAGCCATGCGAATTTGGCAAATTTAAAGAGCTAATAGATGAGCTTTTGGTGCTTGAAAATGAGCCAAGATGCGAAGAGAAGCTCGCACTTGAGCTTTTTAGGATGGAGAATTTATGCAGGTATTTTAACTTTAGCTTAAAGCAGCTAAGTGAGATTTTCTTGCTAAATATCTCGCGCCTAAGCATCGATGATGTGGGCGGCGGAAAGATCAGTGTCATGGGCATGCTAGAGAGCCGCGGGATGAAATTTGATGGCGTTATCATAGTTGATTTTAACGACAACTTCATCCCAGCTAGAAGCGCAAATGAGATGTTTTTAAACTCAAAAGTGAGGCAAAAAGCTGGGCTTATAAGCTACATTGAGCGCGAGAATTTGCAGAGATTTTACTACGAAAGCCTCATAAATAATGCCAAAAAAGTGGCGATAAGTTGCTGCGTAAATGAAGAGAGCATACCATCAAGATTTTTAAAAAATTTCAAAACAATAAAAGATGAGAAATTTAGCGATGAGGCTTATTTGAAGCTATTTTTAAAGGGAGAGGCCAGCTTAAATTTAAGTGATGATGAGGTTGTTTTAGAGCATGATTTCTTCGCAAACCCACTTTCGTTTTCGACACTAAATTTATTTCTAACCTGCCCAAGAAAATACTACTACACAAAAACAGCTCACATAGATGCGCCAAAAGCTATTGCAAGTGAGCTTGGCACAAAACAAGGAAATAGTGTTCATAGCGCACTTTTTGAATACTATACGAGCGAATTTTATAAGCAAAATAACACCTTTGATCTAGCCGTTTTTAAAGAGATGCTAGCAAAGCAAAATCTTACGCCACTTGAGCTTGAAATTTGGTCGCATAAATTTAAAGAGTATGAAATTTATGAAAACGAGCGCTTAAGAGCTGGCTTTAGAGTGCTTGAGTGCGAAAAAGAGATGCAAAGCGAGTTTTGCGGCGTGCAGATAAAGGGATTTATCGATAGGATCGATGCGGACACAAACGGCGACGTGCTTATACTTGATTATAAAACGGGCGAAGCAAATGTAAATTCGCTCCAGCTTGCCTTTTATGAAGCACTTTACGGCGGAGAGGTGCGAAGTGCCTACTATGCCCTAAAAAACGAGCCTAGCTTAGTTAGCTCTAAAAAAAGCGTAGAGGATCTAAGCGGCGAGATAGAAAAGCTAAAAACCATAAACAAAACCAAGATAAATTTTGAAAGAAAGAGCGGTGCTTGCGTATTTTGCGAATACGTCACACTTTGTAGGAGAGAGTTATGAAAAATTTTTTAGCCCTAAAAGCAAGCGCTGGAAGCGGTAAGACCTTTGCGCTGAGCGTTCGCTACATCGCTTTGGTGCTTCGAGGCGAAAATATAAACGAGATCGTCGCTCTAACTTTTACAAAAAAGGCAGCAAACGAGATGAAAGAGCGCATAATCGCCACTTTTTTGGACTTGCAAAACAAAAAAGGCGAGCTTGAAGCGGTGTGCGCGGAGCTTGATATAAGCCAGGATGAGGCGATAAAAAGGCGAGATGAGAGGCTTGGCGTCTTTTTGCAAAGTGAGCTAAAAATTTATACATTTGATGCGTTTTTCTCTGGGATACTAAAGAAATTTAGCCAAAATTTAGGGCTTAGCCCTGATTACAGCGTGCAAGATAGCTTGCAAGATCTGGCGTGGAAAAAATTTGTAAAAGAGGCGAGCAAGGATAAAAAGCTTCTTAGCGAGCTAGCCTTAATGATGATCATCTCAAGCCAAAAGGAGGCTAGCTTTTCGCAGACTTTGGCGAAATTTTATGAGAGCTTTGGCGGCGAGCTAAAAGATAGTGGCGCAAGCTATCCAGATGATAGCAAGGTAAGGGCGGCGCAAAAGGCGTTAAATGAGCATATAGCCTTGCAAAATGGCGCTAGCGATGTGGCTAAAAAGACATTTGGCGAGCAGAATTTATTTGAGCTATTTAAGAGTAAGGTTTTTGCTAGGCAGAGCCTAGACTACCGCACTTTTAGCAAAATTTACACCCCTGAGCTTGATAGGCTTTTTTGTGAGCTAAAAGAAGCTGCTAAAAACTACATTTTAGAAGTCGAAAAGTATAGGCTAAGTGGCTTTAGTAAGCTATTAAAGCTTTATAAGGCTTCAAATTTGGAGCTAAACAAGGAGATAAATGCGCTAAGTTTTGCTGATATAAACAAGCTGGTTTTTAAGCTTTTGGTGCAAAGCCTGGACAAAGAGGCGCTTTATTTTAGGCTTGATGGTAGGATAAATCACCTCTTAGTCGATGAGTTTCAAGATACAAACGTGATCCAGTACGAGATCATCTTGCCGCTCATCGCTGAAATCGTCTCTGGATACGGACAAAACGGGCTTGGAAGCTTCTTTTATGTCGGCGATACGAAGCAGAGTATCTATAAATTTAGAGGCGGCAAAAAAGAGCTTTTTGACAAGCTTGGAGATGATTTTAGCCAGATAGATATAGAAAATTTGCCAAGCAACTACCGTAGTTTAAAGGCTTTGGTGAAATTTAACAACGCCGTTTTTGAAGAAATTTATCATAGATATGGGCTTAGTTTTGAGCCACAAGAGCCAGCTAAAAAAGATGAGACGCTAAACTACGAGGTAAGTGGCGAGTGTGCTTATTTTGAAGTAGAAAAAGATGACTACGGCTACTTGCGTGTGCTAAGTGATGAAGATATCGCAGGTGCGGTAGTTTCGCAAGCAAGTGAGCTTTTAAAAGCTGGCGTAAATGCGAGCGAGATAACCGTGCTTTGCTGGAAAAATAGCGACATTAGCCTCATCTCAGAAGTGCTTAGTAGCGCAGGGATAAAAAGCGTCAATGAAGGCACTTTGGAGCTAAAAAGAACGCCACTTGTCACTGCGATCATCGAGTATGCGAAATTTTGCCTCTTTAAAGAAGAAATTTATGAAAAAAACGTAAAAGCGCTAGTCAATGCAAATGTCAAAAAACTAAACATAAAGCCAGAAGTGAGCGCGACAAATAGCCTATTTTACCTAGCTAAAAATTTAGGCATAAGCATGGCAGATGTCGATATCTTAAGGCTATTTGAGCTAAGCGCGGGGTATAAAAATTTAAGTGATTTTATATTTAACCTTGAAAACTTTAGCTCTAAAATCAGCCCAAAAAGTAGCGATGGCGTGAGAGTGATGACCGTGCATAAGTCGAAGGGTCTTGAGTTTGCTCACGTCATAGTTTGCGATATGATGGGCAAGGGCAGGGGAGATGACTCAAATTTCATAACCGAATACAACGAAAAGGGCGAGTGGATCGTAAAGAGTAAAATTTCAGGCAGAGAAAATTTTGATAGCGACTATGCAAGCGTTTTAGAGCAGATAAAAGAGCTTGAAAAGCAAGAAAATATCAATAAAATTTACGTCGCTTTCACAAGGGCAACAAAGTCGCTCATAATCATCAAACAAGCCGTCCCAAGCGGAAATAGCCCAAGCTTTTTCTCGTTTTACACAAGAAGCGACAAGAGCGAGGCAAACGACTATCTTGATCTAAAGGAGTTTAGCTTTGGCAAAATTTTACCTAGCAAGAGCGAGCAAAAAGAGGCAAAAAAAGATGAGAAAATGCCTGAAATTTTAAAGATAGAGAAGCAAGAGGTTGAGGCAAAAGAGCAAAAGACGAGTGGTAAAAATTTAAGCGCGATATATTTTGGCCTGGCGTTTCACTATCTACTTGAGATGAGCGAGAAATTTGATGAAATTTCACTAGAAAAAGCTAAAAATTTGATGCTAAATAAATTTCATAAATTTTTGCCGCTTAAAGCACTTGAAGATGCCTTTTCTAGGGCAAAAATGCTTATAAGTGAGCCAAAATTTATAGAGTGCATAAAAGACAAAGAAATTTATAAAGAGCAGCCATTTAAAGTAAAAAATGAGCTAAAACAGATGGATCTTTTTTGCTTTAATGATCGTGAAATTTGCGTGATTGATTATAAAACGACAGATAAAAATATAGAAGAGAACAAAAAACAGGTAAAAGAGTATAAAGATGCGCTCGCTAAATTTTATGAAAAACATAGTATAATCGCCGTCATCTTCTATGCACTTGAAGGCAAAATTTCATATATTGAAGTTTAAACGCTACTTAATTTAAGCTTTATTAAAGCATTGTTTAAATACAATCACAACTCAAAAATTAACTTGGCAAAGGTAAGAAAATGACAAAAATAACAAAGCCAAACGAAGTTAAGCGAGACTGGATCGTAGTTGATGCAGCTGGTAAGCGCTTTGGTAGATTGCTAACTGAGGTAGCAACTATACTTCGTGGCAAAAACAAACCATGCTTCACGCCAAACGTAGATTGTGGCGACTATGTTATCATCATAAATGCTTCTAAAGTAGAATTTACTGGTAATAACAAAGCTGAAGATAAACTTTATCACAGACACTCAGGATATTTTGGCAGCGTAAAGAGCGAGAAATTTGGCGATTTGATAGCAAATAAGCCAGAAAAACTATTTAAATTAGCTGTTCGTGGCATGCTTCCAAAGACAAAACTTGGAAGAGAGATGATAAAAAAACTAAAAGTTTATGCTGGCAGTGAGCATCCTCATACGGCACAAATAGCTAAAAAAGAAGGAAAATAATTATGGCAAAAGTTTATGCAACTGGTAAAAGAAAAACTGCCGTAGCAAAGGTTTGGATAAAAGCCGGAAGCGGTAAAATCGTAGTAAATGGTATGGATCTTAACACTTGGCTTGGCGGTCACGAGGCTATCAAGCTTAAAGTTATTCAACCACTTTTAGTAACAAAACAAGAGAGTTTAATAGACGTAGTGGCTACAACTTTAGGTGGCGGTTATTCAGCACAGGCTGAGGCTTTAAGACACGGCATTTCACGTGCTTTAGCTGATATGGATGCTGATTTTAGAGCAGCGCTTAAACCAAAAGGCTTACTAACTAGAGATTCTCGTGTTGTTGAACGTAAGAAATTTGGTAGAAGAAAGGCTAGAAGAAGCCCACAATTCTCTAAACGTTAATGGTTTTTTGCAAGTGTTTTTGCATTTGCAAAATTTAGGTTATGTAAATTGTCAGATTTACATTAAGAATTTGGTTATAATTTAAAGTTGATTTATTTTTATTTAGGTAAAATTATAGTCAACATTAAAAATCCCTATTTGAAAGGAATTCTATTATGAAAAAGATTGCTTTAGCTATGGTTGCCGCAACAGCGGTTTTTGCGTCTAACGCAGCATACAACTATGAGATCACTCCAACTATCGGCGGTGTTCATCCAGAAGGAAATCTACGTGTAAAAGACCACAATTTTGTTGGTATTAGAGCGGCTAGAAACCTTGAAGATTTCTTCTTTGACCAAGTTGAACTTGGTGTTGATTACTCTCAAAAAGTAAAAGAGAGAACAGGTAACGTTGTAAGAGAGGGTAGAGCTCTTAGATACCACGCTAACCTTGTAAAAAATATCGTTGACTTTGGACCAGTTAGCCTATATGGTTTAATCGGTGCTGGTTATGAAGACGTTCCAGCTATTTTTGTTAAAAACGAAGATGGCGGTTTTGGTCAATATGGTCTTGGTTTAAGATACCAAGTAACTGATAGATTTGCTCTTAAAGCAGAGGCAAGAGACGCTATCAAATTTGAGCATGCTGATCACAACCTATTCTATTCACTAGGCTTTGGCATCGGTCTTGATTCAAAAGCAGCTCCAGTTGTAGCAGCAGCTCCAGCAGCAGCTCCAGCATCAGCTCCAGCTCCAGTTCTTGATGATGACAATGATGGCGTGCCAAATGATATCGATCAATGCCCTAACACTCCAGCTGGTGTAGTTGTTGACGAAAGAGGATGCGAGAAAGTTATCGTTCTTAGAGACCTAGATGTTAACTTCGCATTTGATAGCTACAAAGTTGGACCAAAATATGCAGCTGAGATCAAAAAAGTAGCTGATTTTATGGGCGAACACCCAGATTATAAAGTTGTACTTGCTGGTCACACTGATAGCATAGGTACAGAAGCTTACAACCAAAAACTATCTGAGAAAAGAGCAAAAGCAGTGGCTGAGGTTCTTGCTGGTTACGGTGTAGAAAAAGCTAAAATTTCTACAGTTGGTTACGGTGAACTTAAACCAATCGCTACAAACAAAACTAAAGAAGGTCGCGCTCAAAACAGACGTGTTGAAGCTACTTTCAATAAATAATTTTATTATTTAAAATTACTTCTTTAGGGCTTGGCTTCGGCTGAGCCCTTTTTTATTTCTGCGGAGATTATCATGAAAAAAACTATACTTTTTGACTTAGATGGCACACTTATAGACTCTACTTCTGCTATTTTAAAAGGCTTTGATGCGGCGTTTTTAGCTCACGACAAGAAAGAACCTGATCATGATGCACTAAAATCTCTAGTAGGATATCCGCTTGAAATAATGTTTGAAAAACTCGGTGCAGATAAAAATTTGCTTGCCGACTATGTAAAAGAGTATAAAGCTTGCTACGAGAAGATCTATTTAGATGAGACTGCGCTTTTACCGCATGCTATGGATGCTTTAAAAGAAGCTAGCACGTTTGCTGATGTTGGTGTTGTTACGACAAAGACATCAAAATTTTCTATCATTTTACTTGAGCATTTGGGCGTTATGAAATTTATAAAAACGGTTGTCGGACGAGATGATGTTGTAAATCCAAAACCAGACCCAGAACCTATAAATTTAGCTTTAAAGAGGCTAGACAAAGAAAAAGATCATGCGTTTATGGTTGGTGATACCATCATGGATCTAAAGGCTGCTAAAGCTGCTCTTATAACGGGCGTTGGCCTTACATGCGGATATGGCAAAGAGTCTGATTTGAGGCAGTTTAGCGAGCATATATTTGCAAACCCACATGAGGCTGTCAGCTTTATCAAAGAAGCATAATAGTGAAAGTTTATTAAAACTCCTGAGCCTAATACTATTTAAACGTAAATTTATTCATAAATTTTTGTTTTAACTTATTACAAAATGCTTTAATGGACCAAAAAGAATTTTATAATTTCATATCAAAAATACCTGCTGCTATTTGATTAATCTAGATAATTCTTCTTTTTAGTAAATTCTGCATTTGATTTGCTTTTTTAGATAAATTTGCTAGCAAAATATGCCAACTAATATGCTTGTATTAGATTTCGTTAGGTAGAGACTTTGTTGGTCTCGAAAAGGAGCCGGAATTTATAAATATCGCACTTTAGCGAAGCTGGCGTGGAAGCCGAGTTTGTCTATAAGATAAGCGAGGGCAGACCAAACGTAGAAGATAGGCTTAAAAACGGTGATATAGCGCTTGTTATAAATACAAGCGATACAAAATCAAGCGTGGATGACGGCAAAAAGATACGCCAAAATGTACTTAGATTTAAAATTCCATACTTCACAACTATCCGTGCAGCACTCGCAGCTGCCAAGTCACTAAGCACAGTTCAAACTGGCAAAGCACTTGAGGTAAAAAGCTTGCAAGAGTATCTAAGCGAGAAATAATAAATTTAGTGGCAGTTTTGGCTGCCACTAGCTAAATTTCACTTCTCTAATTTGATTAGCTATTTTTTAAAGCGTTAGCCACCTTTAGAGCACTCGCAAATGCAAAATGTAAGTTGTATCCACCAAGCATACCGGTAATATCTAAAACCTCTCCTATAAAGTAAAGCCCTTTTACGCTTTTACTTTCTAAATTTTCATCTAAAAAATTAGTTTTTACGCCACCTTTTGTAACTTCAGCCCTTTCAAAGCCAAATGTCCCAGCTGGGGCAAATTCGTAAGCAAAAAGCCTTTTTATGATACTTTTTTCATCATCACTAAATTCATAATAAGCTCTATCTTTTAAACCAAAATTTCTTAAAAACTCCAGCACAAATCTCTTTGGTAAAGGTAAAACTGAACTAAGCTGCTTTTTACCATTTACTAAATTGATCTCACTAAATTTAGGCAGAAAATTTATGCAAATTCGACCCTTTTGCCAAAAGAGTGAAGCGTTTAGTATAGCTGGACCACTTATGCCCCTGTGCGTAAAAAGCAGATCGCCACTAAATTTATACAACAAGAGCAGGGGTAAAAATTTGAGAAAGGGTGAGCAAATAGGTTAAATTTATTTTAAATTTGGCTTTTATAGAGCAGCAGTAAATTAAATTTACTGCATATTTATGCTTCCAGCTGGAGCGGGCATATCGCCCTTTTCATCTACAAATGGAGGTCCTTTTTGAAGTAGCGCAGTCACTTCAGAGGCAACCTTTGGATCCATCTTAGCCATTATGGTTGAAATCTTTTTTGCATCAAGGGCGTAAAGTATGGTAGCAGCGTTTGACCTTGGCATTTGCGAGAGCACTTCGGCTGCTGCGCCATCTTTCATTTTAGCGTAGGATTCATTGACTTTGTCGGTTGTCATCGTGCGAAGCTCTTTTAAAATTTTCTCATTTTTAGCGACAACTTCGTCGATCTCTTTGCGTTTTTGCTCGATCACTTTCATCGTCGCATTTAGATCAGCCTCTTTTTTGGCGAGCTTTTTGTTGTTCTCTTCATAAGCCGCAGCCGAGCTTGCTCGAAAGACCTCTAGGGCTTGACGCTGCTCGTCGATGACCTCAAGCTCCTTTGAAATTTCCTCTTTTCTAGCTTCAAAGATCTGAGTGCAATCAACCGGCACTTCAAAGCAAAATGCAAAATTTATGACCATAAAAAAGAGTAAAACAGCTCTCATTACGCCTCGCTTTTGGCTGCAAATTTCATAACCGCAAACTCATCAAGAGCAAGCGCTTCAGCCTTTTGTATGCGTTTTATCTCTTTTTTAAATTCTTCTTTTTCTAGATATTTCATCTTTTCATACTCTAAATTTGCATTTTTATATTTGTGCTCGTAGTGCAAGACCTCTTTTTTTGCTATCTCTAAGCTCTCTTTGCAGGCACTTAGCTCGGCTCTTGCTATGTTTATGAGCTCTAAATTTTCTCTTAGCTCGCCTATGTTGCCACTTTTTGGCAGGCTAAACTCGTTGAGCTTGGCCCATAAGAGTGCTATTTTTTCTTCAGCATTTCTTACATTTAGCCTAGCAACGACGAGCTTAGCCTCTACCTTATCCATCTCCTGCTTTTTGACGCGGACGACGGAGGTAAATTTACTTTTCATCTAATGATCGTATCGCTTCTTTCAGGGCTTGTTGAGATGTAGCCGACCTTCACGCCAGTTAGCTCCTCTATACGCTCGATATACGCTCTTGCGTTTGCTGGCAAGTCTTCATATCTGCTGATACCTTTTACGCTGTCCCAGCCTGCAAGCTCTTCATAGATAGGCGTTGCATTTTCAAGGTCTGTTGGCACGTAGTCTATGGTCTCGCCGTTATATTGATATGCTTTGCAAATTTTTACCACTTCAAAGCCATCAAGCACGTCAAGTTTCATAAGCGCATAAGTATCGACGCCATCAAGCCTTGAAGCGTATTTTACGCTTACTGCATCAAACCAACCACAACGTCTGCGGCGGCCTGTTGTCGTGCCAAATTCTTTACCGATCTCGCACATCTTATCGCCATTTGTGCCTTTGTCTTCAGTTGGAAAAGGTCCGTGTCCTACGCGAGTTGTATATGCTTTGATGACACCTATTACCTTGCCTATCTCTTTTGGATTTAGTCCAAGGCCTGTGCAAGCGCCAGCGCTTATGGTATTTGAGCTAGTTACATAAGGATATGTGCCGTGATCGATGTCTAAAAGTGTGCCCTGAGCGCCTTCAAGCAGGACTTTTTTATCTTCATCAAGCGCTTTCCAAACTAAATTTGTAGTGTTTGCGATAAATGGAGCAAGCACCTCTTTATATCTTTTTAGCTCTTCAAGTAGCTCATTTTCTTCAGGTATCTTTACGCCAAGAGCGTCAAATACTGGTTTGTTTGTTTCAAAATCATGCATCAAAGCATCGCACAAGCGCTCTGGCTCAAGTAGCTCGCCAACTCTGTGGCCGCTTCTACTTATCTTGTCTGCGTATGTTGGTCCGATGCCTTTGCCAGTCGTTCCGATCGCTTTTTCGCCTTTTAAGCGTTCTTTTGCTTGATCAACTTGGCTGTGGTAGCTTAAATTTAAGTGTGCTTTGTCGCTTATATAAAGTCTACCCTCTAAGTTATCAAACTGCGCCATCTCGGTGATGAGCACCTCTGGAGAGACAACGACGCCGTTGCCGATGATATTTATGATATTTTTGTGCAAAATTCCGCTTGGGACAAGGTGAAGCGCATATCTTACGCCATCGACCCAGATCGTATGACCAGCGTTGTGGCCACCTTGAGAGCGACAAATCATGTCATAGTTTAGTCCTAGCATATCAACTATCTTGCCTTTGCCCTCATCACCCCATTGAACACCAACTACTAAATCAGCCTTTCTCATTCTTACTTCCTTAAATTAATTTTTTCTTCTATCAATGCATCAGTATAAACAGCGAACCCGCTGCTTGAAATATCGTCTATTTCATAGTTTCCGCCACTTGCTAAGATGGCGTTGTCTTTTAAAAATCTAAAAAATAAACTATCATAATATCTCATTTTTGAGTAATATAGCGGAACTATTCTTAAATTTTTATATTCTAGTGATTTGGCTACGCTTTGTAAATTTTTCAGCGCCTCTTTTAGCTTATCAGGGACTAAATTTATTATCTCATCAAGCTCGCTAGCGTCCTTTAAAAGGGCTAGTTTGCTAAGCCACGGCACGTTTTGAGCTAAAATTTTTTCTAGCCATGAGTTTTCAAAAATTTCTATCTCTAAGTTTAAAATTTCGCAAATTATCCTTGGGATTTGCATGTTGCTAAGCTGCAAACAAGCGCCGATCTCAAGCTCGCTAAAGAGCTTTGCTACGATGTTTATGCTCTTTAAAATGTCGTTTTCGCCGATAAGCTCAGCGCCTATTTGATAAATTTCTTGGCTTGGGTAGCGAAAGACTGGCTGGATGTAAAACCACCTCTTTGGCTCGTTCGCTTTAAGCCTTCTAAGCACGATCCTAACGGTATCAACAGTGCTATCAGCTCTTAGGCTTATCTCGTGGTTTAGACTGTCGCTAAAGCGCAGAAGGTTTGTCGCATCTACGCTTAGATGTTGATGATACGAAAAAAACGGCGTTACGATCTCGCTAAAACCCTCATCTTCTAAAATTTCACTCGCTTTTTGCTCGATTTTTCTCTTTAGCTTTGCGCTTTTTGCAAAGTAAAGTTTGCTTCCGTTTGGGATCTCGTGCTCATAAACATTTATATCACTCAACTCTTATCTCCTTACTAAAACCTAAATTTATATCGCACTCTTTGATGATGGACATGGCTAGATTATAGAGTTCGCCGCTGTCGCTGCTACTTGCTAGTTTGTTTAAATTTATAGAAATTTCTTGATTAAATTTACCTATATTTTTTATTTCATCTTCTATTTTTTGTTTTAGGCTTTGTGTTAGTTTGTCGTCTTGATTTAAATTTGCTATCACTTCGTTTGCAAGCTCTTTTAGCACGACTAAGCCTTTGAAAAGCTCGAAATTTTCGTTATTTTTATAGTCTTTTATGTGTAGATATGGCCTTTCAAATTTAAACAAAGCAGCATCTTTTGCCAAAAGCGCTAATGAGAAAATGTTGCCTTGAAATTTATCAAAACCAAGACCAAGTAAAAACTCAAGCGTTCTTTTGTCATCGATATTTTTTATAGTCGCATTTAGTCCAAATTTATCAGCCACAAACCTTATCATATTTATGCTCTCAAGCGCCTCTTTTGAGCTAAAGATATGCTTGCAAAATTTATTATCTATGTTAAAGCGGTTTGTCTTTAGCATACCAAGAGCTTCGATCGAGCTTGAGTATGAGGCAAAATCATCAAGCGAGAAGTGTATGCCAAGCTCTTTATATTTTCTCACATAAATTTCTAAAACTTCTAAATTTGTAGCTGTTGCAGCGTCGATAACATCGATGATAAGCCCAGTTGGATCAAGGCTTTTATCCTCTTCAAATATCGCTTTAAATTTATGCCAAAACTCCTCTGTAAAGAGCTTTTTAACGCTTAAATTTACGCGGACCTTTGCGCTTATGCCATTTTCTAGCCACATTTTTCTTGCTAAAAGCGCCTCTTTTATCGTAAATAAAGCGATATTGCTTGATGCGCTACTTGTCCTTATAAGTGGTAAAAAGTCGCTTGGGTAGATGATCTCGCCATCTTTTCTCCATCTAATAAGCGCTTCAAAACTTAAAGTCTCGCCCGTGCTAAAGCTGATCTCTGGTTGAAATTCTAAAAACATCTCGCCAGCGTCAAGCGCTTTTAAAATTTTTGAGCCATCTTCGTACTGGCTCTTAAAATAGACATCTTTTTTCGCATCAAATGTATAGCTTCTGTTTTTGCCACTTATCTTGGCTTGATACATCGCCCAGTCGGCTCTTTGTAGCACATCATCAGCCCCAAGCTCACTATCAGCCAAGGCTATGCCTATGCTAGCGCTTACTTTTAGTTTTAGCTCATCTATCTTTACTTCATCTGAAGCTAGCCTTAGCATATTTTGCGCTATCTCATAGACTTCACCTAAATTTTCGTAGTTTATAACGCCTACAAACTCATCTCCGCCTATCCTTGCAAAGATATTTTTGCCATTAAACATAGCGCCTATTTTTTCAGAGATAGCTACTAAAAATTTATCGCCTATTTGGTGACCGAAGTTGTCGTTTATCCCCTTAAAATCATCAATATCAAGGTAGATGACGGCTATTTTTTGTTCATTTTTTTGTATGAGAGAATTTAGCTTGTTGTAGAGTAAAAATCTATTTGGTAGCTTTGTAAGCGGATCGTGATATGCGATAAATTCTAGATATTTCTCATTTTGAGCTTCGTTATTTGCAAGCATTGCGAGCATGATGTAACCAGTTCTTTTTTCGCTCGCATCGATAAGTGGTAAAATTTCTATGACTTCAAGCTTGCTCTTATTTTTATTATTTTCACTCCAAACCTTGCCACTCCACGAGCCACCTTGGTTTATGGTCTCTATGATCTGGTGTTTTATATCACTTAAGCCTTGCTTTATAAAGGTGATATCTTTTAGATATACGCTATCTTTTGCGCCCGCACTTTCAAAAAATGCGTCATTTGCGTCAATAACCCTCATCTCCTCATCAAGCAAAACGACCTCTTCTTTGCTAAATGAGAAAATTTTTGCAAGCAGGTCTTGGCAGACAAAGAAGCTATCTTCTAGGCTAAGGTCTCTTAACGTGCCTTTTATCAAGCTTACTTCGCCAAATTCGTCGTATTCAAGCGCTTTTGCCCTTAGTCTAAAGTGTAAAATTTCTTTATCTATGCTGTAAAGCTTGATATCTTTGATATATGTTTGAGCATCTCTTAAGCTCTCAAAAAAGCTATAAAAACTATCAAACTCATCGACAAAGACCGACTTTGCCTGCTCGAAATTTAGAGTGCTTTGCGTGCCAAGAATTTTACTTAGCTCATCTGAGATGTTGAGCATATCACTTCTTTTATCCCAAGTAAAGACATTTGCCTCACTCGCCCAAAGCAGTGCTTTGCTCTCTTTGCTTTGTTTTTCAAATCTCTCTTGAAGCTTTAGCATATCGCTAAGATCGGTAAATGAGTAGATGACCTTTTGCCCTTCTGCATCGATAAATTTAGCCTTTATCTTAAATGGAATTTTCTTTCCGTAAGCGTTTGTCATATTTGCTATGAAATTTAGCTCTTCATTTTTAAAGCTTGCTTGCAAAAAGGCTTTTTTACTTGCTAGCACGGCAGCTTTAAAGCTATCAAAGTCCTCGCTTGCGATGATATCTTCTAAATTTATGAGACCTTGGCTTTGAACATTAAAAATTCTCTCGACATTGTTTGTGCTTTGGATGATCAAAAATGGCTCTTGTGCCGAAGCGATAGCAATGACATTTGGCGATAAAAAGACGTAGCTTTTGATGATATCGTCATTTCTTTGTGTCATCTTTTCTTGAGTGATATCTTTTATGAGTATGTAATTTAGCCTTGTGTTTTCTAGCTCAAAGCTACTTTGGGTTGCTAAAACGTCGATTATCTCGCCATTTTTACGCCTTAGCTTAGCTTCATACGATAGATCATTATTGATAGCGTTTTCTCTATCTTCTGCTAAATTTTTAGACTCTTCTTCAAGTAGCTCTTTGATATTTAGATCTGCTACGTCATCTTTTTTGTAGCCTAGTTTTTCTAAAAGAGCGTTGCTAATGTCCGTGATGACGCCAGTATAAGCGTCATAGACCACGATCTTTAAAAAGCTCTTTTCAAATACATAGCCAAATCTACTCTCGTAGCTTTGTGCCGTCTCGTAAGCTTTATCTCTATCTTCGTAGAGTTTTTTGATGCTGTTATTTAGCGAGGTAAATTCTTTTATGTCAAATTCTTCATCAGTTGGCTTGCTTTTATCTGCCGCAAAGAGTGTGATCCTGGTAAATGGAGAGAGAATTTTATCTTTTATATATGAGTTATCACGTAGCCAAAGTATGCTAAATGCGACAAAACACAAGAATGAAAGCACGACTAGAACTAGCTGGATAAAGATCTGTGCCTGCCTACTAGAGCCTGTTATGACAAATAGCTTTTGCTCCTCTAGGTAGCTGATCTTATAAAAATTCATATCCTTTAGTTTAAAAATGATCTTGTCAGCTTTAAACTCGCCACCTTGCGAGATGTATTTGTTAAAGTCTTCTTTTATAAATTTTCTATAAAACTCATCTCTTGAGAGGTTGCCATCTTTATCGACCAAAAAGACGTATGCGGCAAGGTTTTTATTGTAGCCTGTATCGACCTTGTTTTTTAAAAGATTTGGATTTAGCTGAACGAGAATTTTATTGCCATTTTTTAGCCCGTAAGCTATGTAGATATCTTTAAAGCGTCTATTTTTATAAAATCTATCAGAGAGCCTAAACTCGCCTGCTTTTATATCTGAAAACCACGAGATATCGTAGTCGTGTAGCTCAAAAGCGCCCTCAAATTTACGCTCATAAAGCAAGGAGTTGTCTTTTGCTATCACGTAAAAAGCGGTGTAGAATTTACTTACAACAGTATCTTCATAAAATGGCTCTACGCCGTTTGCTATGAGTCTTGCCTTTGTGGTGATATTGTCTTTTACCTCTACAAATGTATTGACGATATTGTTTCTAGTGATTAAATTTAGCGTTGAAATTTCATATTTTATATCGTTTATGCCAGCAAATATGACAAAAAGTGCAAGAAAGATGAAGGCAAAAAGAAGTAGTGCTATCTTTACATAGAACCTCTTAAAAATCTGCAAAACTGGTTTAGCGCTATTTTTTTGCATTAAATTTAAGCCTCGCTTTTTAAAACTAGCCATGATTTTAACGCAAATTTACTTTTTTTAGCTTATAAAATGCCTTTTTGTTTAAATTTAAAGAGATCACAGGGCTTTTGCCCCGTGAGTTAGTAGATCCAAGTAACTACTTCGGCTCTTTGTCTGCGTAGTTTTTCTGGCTGTGGGTTTAAGCGGTAGCCAAATGGCACTACGATAGCCACTCTTTTTTCGCTCTCATCAAGACCTAAAATTTCATTTAAAGCGTGTCTGTCAAAGCCTTCCATCGGGCAGCTATCTATGCCAAGGCTAGCGGCTGCGTTCATCATATTTGTCGCAGCTATCATGCACTGCTCGTGTGACCACTGAAAGGTTAGCTCATCGTCATTTTTAAAATTTGATAGTAGAAAAAATTTCTGCCTTGCAGCGATAGCTTCAATATTTTTGTCGTCTCTTCTAGCGATCATTTTATCGATATAGCTACTACCAACTTTTACCTCTTTGATCTTTGCTAAGATGACAACCAAATGCGAGCAAGAGGTGATCTGCACTTGGTTCCACGAAACAGCTTTTATCTTCTCTCTAAGTTCTTTGTTTTGCACGACCAAAAAGTCCCACTGCTCAAGCCCAGTCGAGCTTGGGCTTAGTCTGCCAGCCTCTAGGATAAAGTCAAATTCGCCAGCGCCGATCTTTTTGCTCTCGTCAAAAATTTTGCAAGCGTGACGAAATTTTAAAATTTCAAGATAGTTCATCATATCTCCTTTGTTAAATTTCTTGACATTATAAAGCGACTAGGTAAATTAAAAGAAATTTAGCCAGACTTTAGCTGGCTTTAAAATAGGCTAAATTTAGCCTAGAGTTAGTTTAAAAATATATCAAACTCGCCTTTTTGGATAGTTTCTGCGATGATGGCTGAGTGCTCATAGCCAGCCTCTTTTAGGCGTGATAGGGCTAAGCTTGCATCGTTCTCGCTAACAGCTATCAAAAGTCCGCCAGAGGTTTGCGCATCAAAAAGCAAGATATCAGCCTCTTTGCTCACAAAATGCTTTGCAAATTCACGGTTTTTGTAGCTTCCCTCTGGGATGATGCCCATATCGGCAAATTCTTTTGCACTTGCGATCACTGGCACATCTTTTTCAAAGACTTTAAAGCTGATCTTGTCGTTTAACATCTCACTTAAATGCCCTAAAAATCCAAATCCAGTCACATCGGTAGCAGCATAAACCTTGATGTCACTTAGCGCTTTTAGAGCGTAGAAATTTAGCTGAGCCATGATGCCTGCGACCTCATTTATTTGCTCCATGCTTAGTAGATCAGCCTTGATCGCTGTGCTTAAGATACCGCTACCAAGAGGCTTTGTGAGGATCAAAACATTACCAACTTCTGCTGTGTTATTTGCCCAGAAATTTTTAGGATTTACCTTGCCAGTCGCACTTAGCCCATAATACATCTGCTGTGTCTCTATCGTGTGTCCGCCAACGATGACGCCGCCACACTCTCTTACTTTATCGGCTCCTCCTTGCAAAATTTCGCCTAAAATTTCAGGCGCAAGGTTGCAACTATCAAAGCCCACGATGTTTAGAGCGTTTATCACCTCGCCGCCCATCGCAAAGACGTCGCTTAGGCTGTTTGCAGCAGCGATCTGACCATAGATAAATGGATCATTTACTACTGGCGTGATAAAGTCAAGCGTCTGAACAAGCGCAAGATCGTCTGAGAGCTTAAAAACGCTCGCATCTTCGTTTGAGCCGATGCTTGAGAGCAGGTCTGGATGAGATAAATTTAAACTACTAATCGTTTTGTGAAGACCCGACGGGTCAAGCTTAGCAGCTCAGCCAGCGGCTCTAACAAACTGCGTAAGCTTTTTGTCGTGATAGATCATAGTTTGATTTGCTCGTGAGTTGAGAGTATGTCGATGATCTCATAGGCGTTTGAAATTTCGCCAACTGCAAGATCGCTCACTAGTTTATAAGCCTCCAAGCAGCTTCCGCAGCTTAAAATTTGAACGCCAGTAGCTTCAAGATCTTTAAGTGGCTTAAAGCTTGGATGTGCGCGGTTTGTGGTCATCTTAACGGCGTTATTTACGCAGATGATTATCTTTGGTTTTTTCTCTACTTGAAGAAGTGCGCCTAGAAATTTTGATAGCAAATTTATGCCAACTTCGCCGCTACCTGCGCGCTCTTCGTTTAGATAGAGCACTTTTTCGCTTTTTGGCGTGATGTCGCAGACAAATTCGTCAAAATTTGTAAGCTCAAGTGCGCTTTTGCCCTTGATGGCTAAAATTTTAGTCTCATTGCCGTTGCTTTCTAGGCTAAATTCTATATTTTGATTTTTTAAAAATCTTGAGATATTTTCTTTTGGAGTTAGGGCATTTACGATGATCTCTAGGCTCTCTCCCTCATTTAAACCCTCAAGCGCGTTTTTAGTCATGATGACTGGTTTTGGGCACTCTAAATTTCTGCAATCAATTGTTCTTGTCATTGTTTTTCCTTTGTGATTAGTATTTCAAACCTTGAAACTGATTTTGGATTATAGCTAAAAAATATTAATTTTTTAAAAGGATTTGTGCTGTGAAATTTGCTATAAAAGAGAGTTTGACCCTGCGTAAGTCGCAAGGTCAAGGTTGATTATTTTAAATTTGTGTAAGATTTTTCGTAGTCAGATACTGGGATCTTGTTTTCTTTAACAAGCTCTTGATACCAGTAGTGGTGAAGTACATAAACCTCTTCTTCTTCTTTGTATCCAGTGACCATTGACCAGATAGCGCCATGTATAGCGATCGCAGCCATATAGATATGAACTAAGAAAAATACCGCACAGACGATGCCAAGGCAGTTGTGGATAACTACGCTATATCTTAAAAGATCGATTTGAGAGATACCAAACCAACTAGCAACCGCTGGCTCTTTAATATCCATGAAATACATGATCGCACCAGTGATGATCATCACGATACCACCAGGGATAGCGATCCAGTACCATGCCTTTTGACCAGCGTTAAATTTACCAGCAGGGACTGGTTTTTTCTTCTTTGATAGATAACCACCAACTATCATCATCCATCTGATGTCATAAACAGCTGGAAGCATTCTGATAGTCCAAGCAAATAACATAGGAAGCACAGAAATAGCAAATATAATAGTCGCTATATCGTGCAAGTATCTACAGAAACGCACAAATGTGCCACCGCCAAGCTCTGCACCCCACATGATGATGATGCCAGTTGGCACTAAGATGATCCAAGAGATCGCAGCTAAGCCGTGAGCTATACGTTCGATCAGTGAAAACGCAAATACTTTTTTGCCATCGTGACTAAAGTGTTTTGGTCCGATGATCAAGAAGTGTAGCACGAACGCGCCGATAACAGCTAAAATGATAGAAAGTGCAGCTATCGCGAAGTAGTCGTTGCCTTGTATAAAAGTAAATATCGGGCCCCAGCCATGCTCATAAGGCTTGATATTTTCTATCCTCTGTGCTGCCCAAATGGTGCTGTCAAATTGATTGACGCCAGTTGGTCCTTCAATGGCCATTGCCGCAACGGACAATGTAAAAAGTAGAGTAAGAATTCTCGTCATTTTATTCCTTTATTTGCTAAAGCTTAAATGATTTAAGCTTTGGTTAAATATGCTAAAATCACACAGCTATGCCGTTTTGTGGCTATTATATCAGAGCTAATCACAAGCAAACCTTAGCAAAAAAGATTACTAAAATTTTTATAAAAAATATTTAAGTTTTGTTAATTTTGATAAACACTGATATAAATTTTGAGCAGTAAAAATCTCAATTTTTTACCTAAAAACGTGGTTAAATTCAAATTTAGAAATGGTGCTAGATAAATTTGAATATTTTTATCAAAAAGCCAATGATTTATAAATTTAGCTTTTTAACTCAAAATACCTTATTAAATTTATATTTTCTAAAAATTGAATTAAAATATCAAAAGCATTTTAGATCTCTATTAAAAGGCGAAGCAATGGACATTTACGCTCTTATATTTGATGACTACGAGACGCTTGATCTTATGGGTCCGGTGGAGTTTTTAGCAAGGGTGCCTGAGATGAAGATAAGCTACGTCTCGTTTGATGGTGGGATGAAAAGAAGCAAGCAAGGCTTTCTTATAAAAACAAAAAAGCTTAGCAAGATGCCAAAAGAGAGCGTCTTGCTGCTTCCTGGAGGTCAGGGCACAAGGGCGCTTGTAGATGATAGTGAGTTTATTTCTAAGCTTAAAGAGTGCGTTTTGGCATCTAAATTTTGCCTAAGTGTATGCACTGGCTCGGCGCTCATCGCTCGCACTGGAGAGCTTGACGGCTTAAAGGCTACCTCAAATAAAAGATCGCTTGAGTGGGTAAAAAGTTGCGGCAAGGCTGTAAAATGGCAAGAGCGCGCTAGGTGGGTGAGGGCAGGTAAATTTTACACAGCTTCGGGCGTGGCTGCTGGCATGGATATGGCGCTTGGCTTTATCAGCGATCATTTTGGCAAGGAGCTAGCCCAAAATATCGCAACCGAGACTGAATACAACTGGCAAAAAAGCTCAAAGATAGATAAATTTGCCAAAATTTATGGGTATTAAATTTAAGGTGGCTTGTGACCTTTTGATAAAGTCAGAAATCTACTAAATTTTAAAAAAGATAGCAAGCTAAGATAGCTTTAGTAAAAGTATTAAGATAAATTTTGTAGATAATAAATTTAAATTAGTTTGGAGTTCGCAGTCCGGCTATAAATTTGCCAAATTTAATAAGTTTAAATTTTGAAAACGAAAATAGCTTCAAGATAAATTTTAAATTTAAGCAATTCAAGCTGTTTTTCGAAATTTACAAGCCAGATAAATTTGACCTATCTTAAATTTAAAAAGCCAAATTTACCTTCAAAAAGCAAAATTCTAGTTCCTGCGCCTATACTCTTCGTAGTCTAGCTCGCGGATCATTTTAACCTCGCCATTTTCTTTTAGAAGTAGCAGATCGGGCAGTTTTATGCCGTTAAATGTTGTATTTTTCACGATGGTGTAGTGAATTTGATCTTCAAAGATGACTCGGTCGCCAATTTTTAGCTCGCTATCAAATTTATACTCCGCATCGCCAGCCTCAAGCCCCACGATATCGCCAGCTAGGCAGGTATTTCCGCCAAATCTATAAGTAAATTTGCCATTTTCGCTCTCGCCTCTAACGGCTGGTCGGTAGGGCATGAGCACGGTATCTGGCATGTGCGCCTCGGCTGAGGTGTCAAGGATGGCGATATCTTTCTCGTTATGCACGATGTCAAGCACGCTACTTATCAAAAAGCCAGTCTGCCAGCCCACAGCCTCGCCAGGCTCCAGATAGACCTCTACGCCGTACTTCTCGCGAAAGCGTCTGATGATATTTATAAGCAGCTCCACGTCGTAATCAGCCCTCGTGATATGGTGGCCGCCGCCCATATTTATCCACTTCATCTTTGGGATAAACTCGCCAAATTTCTCCTCAAACGCCTCCAGCACGGTCTGCAAGCTGCTAGCACTCTCCTCACAAAGCGCGTGGAAATGAAGCCCAGTGATGCCTTCAAGAAGCTCTGGCTTAAAATTTGCTCTCGTGATGCCAAGCCTGCTAAATTTACCGCATGGGTTGTAGCTATCAGTTGGCGCTAGTGAGACCTCTGGATTTACGCGCAGTCCACAGATAACGCCATTTTGCAGGGCAATGCCTTTAAATTTTTGCCACTGAGCAAAAGAGTTAAATGTGATGTGCTTTGAAATTTTTAAAATTTCATCAAAATCCTCATCTTTAAAGGCTGGGCTATACGTGTGGATCTCGCCTTTTACGTATTCGCTCGCAAATTTGGCCTCGTGAAGCCCACTGCAAGTCGCTCCGTCAAGGTATGAGCCCACCAAGTCCATCACTCCGCTAAAGGCAAAACCTTTAAGGGCCACTAAAATTTTAGCTCCACTTTGCTCTTTTACATACTTTAAAAGCTCTAAATTTTTACGTACTTTTGCCTCTTCGCAGACGTAGGCTGGGGTTTTTATGCTTTTTAAAATTTCGTTCATTTGCTTTCTCTTTTGTAAATTTTCAAATAAGTATATCTAAATTTATTTTTAAGTAAAATCAGCAAAAATTTCAAAGGATAAAATGTGGTAGAGATCGAATTTCTTGGGCCTATCGGGCTTGAGAGTATAAAAATAGAAGCAAAAAATTTAGGCGAGGTAAAAGCGGCTTTAAGCGAGAAAGAAGAGCTTAAAAAGTGGCTAAATATCTGCGCTGTGGCTGTAAATGACGAGATCGTGAGCGATATAAATTTCGCTCTTAAATCAGGCGATAAAATTTCTATCTTGCCACCAGTTTGTGGAGGCTAAAATGCAAATTTATAATGGAAGCTTGGACGTTCAAAGCATCACAAACGAGTGGTATGATAGGTTTAAGGATAAAAACTGCGGCGCGCTCATCACTTTTGTGGGCATAGTGCGCGAAGAGGGCGGGATTTCGGCGCTTAGCTTTGATATCTATGAGCCGATCCTTAAAAAATGGCTAGACGCTTGGCAGGAGAGAGCCAAAAAGGAAAATGCCTACGTGCTCTTTGCTCACTCAAAAGGCGATGTGGCGGTGCATACGAGCTCTTATGTAGCAGGCGTTGTTAGCCCTCAAAGAAAGGTCGCGCTAAGGCTTATAAACGAGTTTGTCGAGGACTTTAAGGCAAATGCGCCTATCTGGAAATATGACGTGATAAATGGCGAGAGAATTTACGCCAAAGAGCGCAGCCAAGCGATAAATGGTGCTGGACTTTTGGCATAAAAAGGGCAAAGATGATAACCAAAGAGAGTAAAAAAGATGTTTTTTGGGCACTAGCCTTTGGGTTTGGGCTCTTTGTCTTTAGCATCGTTGGATATTTTTACCTAGATCTTGGTACGCCCTCTCTTTTTGGTGTCATCGTTGGCGCCATTTCAACCTTTTTTTGCGTGAGAAAGATCTTGCAAAACAACTTTTTTGAGATAGATGATGATGGATTTGTCATAAAAAAAGGCTCAAAAAATATCAAATTTTTCTTCAAAGATATCGATGAGATCGCCATTAAGAGCTTTGGCGATAAGAAAAAGGTCGATGCGTTAAGTGTTAAATTTAGAAAAAATCGCCTCGATAGAGATGCTTGTTTTGGCCTAGTGCAAGCGCTTGGCGATGATATGATCGTCATTTTTGACAGATATGAGCTTTCGCAATTCACTCTTTCAAAAGAGCTTCGAGATAGGCTTGCTAAATTTAAAGATAGGGCGTAAAAGCTTTTTAATTCGTGTAACTTTCAAGTTTTTCGTGGTCGATGATGAGAAATTCGTGCGGTGTGATCTTTCTGATGATGTCGTCTTTGATAAGCTCATTAAAGGCTGTTGAGGCGCTTTGGCGCTTGAGACCAACAAAGCTTGAGAGCACTTTTAGAGAAAATGGCAAAAACACGTATCGGTAGCCATTTTGTTTTAGATCTTGCTCATTTGCAAGCTCGATCAAGAAATTTGCGATCCTGCCCTTTGCGTCCTCAAAAAGTATCGACTTTGTGATCTGGCGCTGCACGATTATGGTGTTTAGAGTGGTTGTTAGGATCTCGCTTGCAGCTTTTTGATTGTGCAAAATTTCGCCGATATTATCTAGTCTAATGACGTAAATTTGGGCATCTTCAAGCACTTCAAAGGCGCAGTTGTCATCGAGTATGGCGATGTTGTTTTTTTCTAAATGATAAAGGATAAATTCCTCGCCATCTTCAAAAAATGAGAGCTTTGCTGAGCCGGTTTTTAAGATGATGATCTCGATATCTTCGGTGTAGATCGTGCTTGTTTTTGGCAGCTCTTTAAACTCAAATTTCTCCAGCTCATCTTGTGTTAAGATATCTAAAATATGCGTTTGTAAAAGCCCTAAGCGTGATTTTTTCATCTTTCTCCCAAAAAAGTGTAAGGGCTGATTTTACTTTATAAAGCATTTAAATAAGTTGAAATTTATCTTTTTTGAAGTCAATTTTTTTCAAATTCTTTTAAAAATAGTGATAAATTTAGGGGTTTGGCTGCATAAAATGCAACCAAATTTTAAAAGCCGTGCAGCTCTTTTATCTTCTCATCTATTGGTTTTTTGTGCCCATCTTTTGTCACACTAACATAGGTCGCAGTAGCGCTTGTGACGTGTATAGTCTCTCTAAAACCGCCGTCATTTAGCCTAAGTGCAGTCACTTCTATCTGCGTTGTTATCGATGTTTTACCAACTGCGATGATCTTTGCGTAGCAGCTTAGCACGTCGCCAACAAAGACTGGTTGTTTAAAGATGATCTCTTTCATCGAAATAGTCACAACTCGCTCAGGCGAAATTTCTCTAGCAGCCTGCGCACCTGCAAGGTCGATCTGACTCATTATCCAGCCACCAAAGATATTGCCAGCTGAGTTTGTATCTTTTGGTAGCATAACTTGCTTTATGCGTGGCTCGCCAAAGTCCTTTAAAA
Source organism: Campylobacter concisus (assembly GCF_002912425.1). Taxonomy (GTDB): domain Bacteria; phylum Campylobacterota; class Campylobacteria; order Campylobacterales; family Campylobacteraceae; genus Campylobacter_A; species Campylobacter_A concisus_AH. Next base: position 4,848 of record NZ_POYR01000194.1, on the reverse strand, counting down.
TGTCCATTTTTTGCCTTTTAGATTTTAAATTTTTGGTAAATTGTAGCAAATTTTAATGGCTTTATGCTAAAATCCTGCAACTTTAAGGGATGAAAAGATGAATGATTTTAAAAGACTAAACGAACTTACAAAAGAGCAAAAATCCAAGCTAAACGCGATTTATAAAAATTTAGATGACAAGATCATAACTGAAGCTGTGAAAATTTGCGGCCTTACTGGCACACCAAGCCAAAAGCTAGCCCTTGCAAGAAGGATAGTTGATCTTAAAGTTGATCCACTTCAAAATGAGCTAAAAAAGCTAAATTTAGGTGAGAACGAGCAAAAACGCGTGCTAAATTTGATCTATGGCTACGTTAGAAATTTATATGAAAATCTGCACGCCCAGCTTATAAAAAAGGCACGTGATGAGCAAATTTTAGACCCGTTTTTTCAAGCCTTTGTAGAGGCTATGCATGAGCTTGGGCTTAGTCTAAATGCGTGGCAAATTTCATGGCAAGAAAAGATAATAGACACCACAAATAAAGAGTTTGAAGCTAAATTTAAAGATCTAAGCGAGGCAAATGAGTTTATCACTAAAAACAGCTTATTTCAGTGTGACGCTAACGGCGTAAGGGCTGATAGAGCTTACGGCGCAGTTTGCAAAGAGGGCGAGAAATTTAGCTTTTTGCCTTACGCACTTGCCTTTAAAGATGAGGTTAGAGAGCTTAAAAAAGTATTTACAAAAAACCTTGAAATTTTAAGAAATTTAGCTCAAAATGACGAGCAAAAATCTTACGTAAAATACCTTGAAAAGCTGCAAAACGCCTTTTGCGAAGAGAATAATGCAAAGGTGATAAATGCTTGGCAAGAGGCTGAGATAGCATGGATGGATGTAAAAGGCGCGCTTCAGCCGGGCCATCCGCTGGAGTACTACGAGGATGCCTACACGCACGCAGTCGCACTTGAGTGGGACATCAGGCTGGTCGATAGCGAGGGCATTGACGAGCTTAAATTTAAAGAGAAAGTGGCAAAAACTTACAAAAGTGTTTGTGAAAAGATAAAATTTGATAACGCCGCGACAAACAAGGCAGTTAGCGAAAATATCGCTAGAACGCAGCTTTATATAAGCGTGCCGATGATCTATTACGCAGCGGAGCTAAACGGACTTTTTAGCGCCCAGGTCGTGCCAAATGACGAGAGTGTGAGCGCAAAATGCGGCAAGAAAATTTTTGCCTTTGTAAATCACGTCTATGAGGGCGCAAAGGCAAAGCCTTTTATGAAGCTTGGAGCTGAAATTTTTAGCAAGGAATTTTTGGATTTTGGCAGAGAAATTTTATTTTTAAAGCCAAAAATTTGGAAAAAAGTATATGAAATTTCAACGATCGGCCATGAGTTTGGACACATCCTCTTTATCGGGCTTGATACTGAGATGAGCATGAATAAAAGTGGCGTCTTTAAATTTATCGAAGAGTACAAGGCGACGACTGGTGGGCTAGTAAATTTCTTTTTGCACGAAGAGGCGGAGTACAAAATGGCCGTCTTTCATGAGCTAATAGCTCGCGCGGTTGGGCTTATCGCGTGGCGAAAGGTCGATGAGGTGAGGGCTTATTACTGCGAGGGGCTCATGCATCTTAGTTTGCTTTTTAGGGCTGGAGTGCTTAAATTTGACGGCAAACTAAGCGTGGATATGAGCGAGCAAGCTTACGCTAAATTTAAAGAAATTTGCTTGCAAAACTACTTCGATCTAGCGCAAACATACGCTAAAAAAGCTGATGCGAGCACGTTTTTGGAGAAATTTTGCCAAAAAGATGAGCTAAGCTATCTGCCAAAAGATGAAGAGTGCAAGAAATTTGTTGAGCATTTTTACGCTAGGTACGAGGCTATCGGCAACGATGTTGATGATAGCGGCGAGTGGCAAAGGTGGCAAAAGCTAGCCCAGGAAGCGGAGAGTGGCCGTGCTTGATAGGATAACAAATTTTCACAACGGCTCTTTTTTATTTATATTTGCCCTGATTATTGCTTATTTTTCTGCTATTTATCTGGGGGATCAGTTTTATCTGACAGCCATATCAGTTGGCACTGATGTAGTGATCGCCATATTTTTGTTCTTTTTATTAAAAAGTAGTAGAAATTTAAACTCATACTGGACCTATATATTTTTAGCTATAGCGAGCTGGGCGTTAGCAGATATCCTTTTATTGCTTTATGATAGATCGCTTCTCATGCACGGAAATATCTCTCGTACGGAGCTTATGCAAATTTTATATTTGATCCCATTTTTTATGTTTATCGTCTCTTTTGTCGCCTTTTTTACAAGGATTTTAAAAAGAGTGATATGGCAACAAGTCGCGGTAGATGCGCTTGCTTTGATGCTTATAACGGTTAGTTTTTTTTGGTTTGTAGTTTTTGATAAAAGTTTAGTAGTAGCGCTTAATCAAGAATTTGTGACTAGCCTTTCATATATCATAATGGATATTTTTATCTTTTGCTTTGTCTTTGTTGTCGCATTTTCACTAAATTTTGTATCAAAAAAACCAGTTTTTAGCTATAAAAGAGTTAGCCTACTTTTATATCTGTTAGCCTTGCTTATCATTTGCATTTGCGATGCATACTACTCGTCAAAGGCCTTTTTGTCATACGGTGGTACAAATGTTCATTATGAGTTTTTCTTTAAAGTTGCATTTTTTATTATATTTGTAGCTTGCTTGCACCTAAAGGAAAACGAGGCAAATATCAAGATAAGAAGTTACAGAAAAGACTATATAAGGGCGCTTATATATAAATTTATCACCTTGCTTATCGTATCTTTACTCTTTTTAGGAGCTGCTAATACAGATAAAATTTACTCTGTTTGGATAGTTTTTCTACTTATGGTTTTGCTAGCCTATGCAGCGCTAATTTATAGTATCTCAAGTACAGTTGCTATGAGGGATTTAGCTAGATCTGAAAGGCATATCATCGCTAAACTAGATGAAGAGATCCAAGATAGTTTAAGAGAGCTTGAAGAGAAAAACGAGCGCTTAAGGCAGCTTAGCGAATTTGACTCACTCACTGGGCTTTTAAATAGACAGTCATTTTTAAGCAAACTATCAGAGATGATAAAGACCAAAGCGCTTGGCGAAAAGATAGATATTTATAGCATCGACATCAACCACTTTAAGGCTATAAACGACTCATACGGCCACTACGTGGGTGATGAGGTGCTTTTGAAATTTTCTAAAAATATAAAAGCAATCTTGCCAGAGGGCGCTATCGTCTCAAGGTTTGGCGGCGATGACTTTATGATAGTTTTAAAGCAAAAAAATGAGGGGCATTATAGAGAATTTTTATACTATCTGCTAAACATCATAGCCGAGCAAATCTCAGTTGGCGATTACAAGATAGCTCTTGGAGCAAAGGTTGGCGTTAGCTCAACGCAAACAAGTGAAATTTTAGCTGATGATCTTATTATGCAAGCTGGAGCGGCACTTGATGCAGCAAAAAGAGATGTTAATACAAAATATGTCTTTTACGATGATATAAAAGAGATCATTCAGGAGAAAAACTACATAGAAATTTTGCTAAATTCTATGAATTTTGATGAGGAATTTAGCCTAAATTTCCAGCCGCAGTATCTGCTAAATGGTAAAAAGATAATAGGCGCTGAGGCATTAATTAGATGGAACTCTCCAGTAAAAGGCTTTGTAAGTCCGGCTAAATTTATCCCAGTAGCCGAGCAAAGCTCAATTATAAATACAATAGGAATATGGGTGGCAAAAGAGGCCATAAGGCAGATGAGCTACTGGAACAAAAAGTATGGCATCAGCCTAAAAGTTGGCATCAATATCTCGCCAAAACAGGTTGATAATGTAAATTTTGCATCGGATATCTTTGGCTTTGTTGAAGAATTTGGTATGGATCCAAAGTGCGTTGATATCGAGCTTACAGAGGCAAGCCTCGTCAATGCCGAAGAGATAATGCAAACAGTCCTAAAGAAATTTTCAGATAAAGGCATGAGCATCTCGATCGATGACTTTGGCACCGGCTTTTCATCGATGAACTACATCAAAAAGTATCCGCTAGATAGGCTAAAGATCGCAAAAGAGCTAGTTGATAATATTGCTATAAATGAGATCGATAGAGACGTTGTAAAAAGTGTTATAACTCTAGCTAAAAATATCGAGCTAAAGACGATCGCTGAGGGTGTTGAAGATAAAACTCAGCTTGAAATTTTAAGAGAGCTAGGCTGCGATGAGATACAAGGTTATTTCTGGGGCAAGCCGATGAACGCTAAAGACTTTGAAGAGCTCATAAGAAGCACGCTTGATCACATCTAAGCTTGTAAATTTACAAGCTTAGCCTATAACGCTTTTGTAGTCTAAATTTTCAAAAAGTAGTAGCTCTTTTTTGCTCTCTTTTATAAGCGCTTTTACTAGATCTGAGGTCTCTTTGTTTTTTGGCAAGACTAGATGGATTTTTTCATTTATAAAGATGACAAAGATATTTTTAAGCTCGTAAATTTCACTTACATCTTTTATGTCAAAAATTTCATTTTCTTTCGGTTCATTTTCGTAAAATGCCAAATTTTTCTCATCTACTTCAAAGATCATCTCTTTTTTAAAGTCTGAAATTTCTAAGCTTTTTAGCACCGATTTTCGTCTATTTTTTAAAAAAATTGGATAAAAAATGATCCAAAAAATAGCAAAAATGACGCTGATAATAGTAAAAATTTTAGTTTTTAAGAGCATGTCAGCGACAAATCCAGCTATAATAGCCTCCGTAAAAATCATAAAAACATTTATAAAATACTGTTTTCTAGCCTTTTTTGAGAAAAATAGATTAAATGCTTGGTAGTCTATTAAATTTTCTCCAGATAAGACGATATTACAT
>NZ_POYR01000193.1:0-22535 GCF_002912425.1 Campylobacter concisus | reverse complement strand
ATTCTACTAAATTTAAATTTATTTGATCTTGAAATAGCTCAAGAGTAGCGATGTAAATCTCTTTTTGTGTAAAAAATACTCTTATTTTATCTTTTCCACAGCGTCTTTTGCGGCACTTATGCGCTCAGCCTCATCAAGCTCGCGCACAAAACCATCTTTAACTAAAATGATCCTAGTTGCCACGTCAAAGTAGCTATCATCGTGGCTTACAGCGATGACGCTCACACCCTTGCTTTGCAAAAACGGCAAAATTTCTTTATAAAATTTACGCTTAAATAATGGGTCTTGATCGGCCGCCCACTCATCAAGGATAAGGATAGAGCGGCGCTCTAATATGGCTATTAGCAGGCTTAGGCGCTTTCTCTGGCCGGTTGAGAGCTGCGTGGTGCTAAGTTTATTATCCACCACACTTACCTTTTTATCTATCTCAAGCAGAGCCAAGAGCCCCTCTATATCGCTTTGGCTGGCAAAGCCATCACGAGAGAGCGTTTGCGAAAATAGATAAAAATCAGCAAAGATGGCGCTTATTTTGGCTTGATAGCTTTGTAAATTTGCCTCATCTATCTTTGTGCTATCAAGGTAAATTTCGCCGCTACTTGGGCGGATAAGTCCACAAAGGATGTTTATAAGCGTGCTTTTGCCGCTGCCATTTTTACCGATGATAAATGTTATCTCACCGCGTTTGATCTCTAAATTTACATCTTTTAGGCTAAATTTGCCGTGGTCGTAGTTGAAATTTATATCCTTTAGCCTGATGCTTTGCCACTCATCGCTTAGGCTATCATCAAATTTAAAGCCTTCTTTAAATTCATTTAAATTTAAACTCATGATCTTTTCTAAGCTCACCTTTGCGCTAAGTGCGGCTGGTATGGAGCCAACCATACTCATAAATGAGCCTCTTAAAAATAGTATCGTAAGGCTTATACTAAGTGCTGTTTGCAGGCTTGCCCAGTCAAATGCCACGCATAAAAATACACAAAGTCCGACTGAGCCAAGGAGCATCACGTTTGTGAAATTATCACTTAGTGCGTGAAATACGTCAGCTTTTACCATGCTTTGGCGCTTCTTGTCGCCTGTCAAATTTAGCTCATCAAAGCAAATTTGCGCTCTTGCTCTGTTTAGACTAAGCTCTCTATGACCCTCAACGATGTCATCATAGTGCCTTTGAAGCGCGTCATCTTGCGTCCTTGAGTCTTTAAAGTAAAAGTGGATCTTTTTCATCAAAAACGTGTTTATAAAAAGCGTCGCACCGATCCAAACGGCTAGAAATATAAAAACTTTTGGCGCGATCACGCAAAGATAGATGCTAGCGCAGATGATGAAAACTAGGCTTTGTATGAAGCCAGTAGCGCTCATAAAGGCAAATGTGATCGTTTTTATGTCGTTGTTTAGACTTGCTATGATCTTTGCCTTGCCGATCTCGTTTATCAAGCTATTTGGCGTGTCTAAAATTTGCTTTACGCTTTGATATCTAAGCTCATAGATAAATTTATGTCCAAAATTTGTGAGCGAGATGTTTGCAGCGATGGCACTTAGAAAAAAGAGAAGCAAAACAACTATAAATTTAACCGCCAAGGGAGCGTTAAATTCTTTTAAATTTACAAGTTCGTTGTTTATAAAAGAGAGCGTCCAGACGCCAAGCCCGCTAAAGGCAAGCGTCAGGATCACTATTTTGATTATTGAAAAAAGATTGCTTTTTATTAAATTTACAAGCATTACATGGCAGCACGTGGCTGGATGATGTTTTGATCAAATTTTTGCTCGGTATTTTCACTCATGATGTGAAGCACCTTGCTGCGTTTGATCTTCGCGTCATCCTTAAATATCGCGCGCACTTTATCCATGCCAGCATAGAAGTCGCGCATGAGCACGACGCAGATGTATTTGCCAAAAAATGTTGGCTTGATAACGCCATTTTCTTCGTAGATCGCATTTACAAGTTTTAGCAAGCTAAGCTCGACAAATAGGTCTTTGTTGATGTTTGCATCGTTTTGCTCATTATAGGTTTTGATATCCACGGCGCCGTCAAAAAGCCTTGTTAAAAATGTATATTTTAGTCTCTCTTTTTTGCTAAATGCGCATTTTGCGATGACTGGGCTTTGTCTATCTTTGACTTTTCTGCCGTAGTCAAGTAGGTTAAAGGCATTTATCACAAGCTCGCCGTTTAAGAAGCTAAACGCGCCACTACCAACGCCCACGTACTCTAAATTTGAGCCTACATATTCGTCGCGAAGGTCTGCGCTTTTTTCGTTTGAAAATGCCCAGGCATTGCTTTGCTTGTAGCCGCCTTTAGCAAATTCACTCACTATGATCTCGTAAAATTCGCGCTCGTTATCGACGTTTGAGACGCCAAGTGCGCGAGCGATGTTTTCTCTTGTTAGTTCTGATTTCATGAGCGGATAGAAGGTGATTTGCTGTGGGGAGATCGATTTTGCAGTGTTTATGTCGTTTATTAGCTGCTCTTTTGTTTGATTTGGCAGGTTAAAGATGAGATCTAGGCTTATGACTGGTATCTTGCCGATAGCCTGCTCTATCTTTCTTTTTGTCTCCTCAGCCGAGCCAAATTTATCATATCTGCCAACCCTTTTTAAGGTCTCGTTATCAAAGCTTTGCACGCCTACGCTTAAGCGGTCGATGAGGCCGTCAAAGCGGCTGAGGCTCTCTGGCGAGATGTGATTTGGGTCGCTCTCAGCTGAGACATCTTCGATACTAAATAGATCTTTTGCGAGTTTTAGCGTTTTTTCAAGCTCTGGCTCGTTTATAAGCGTCGTGCCACCACCCACATAAAGCGATGTAAAGTCAAAGCCAGCCTCCTTTATCTGCCTCATCTCCTCGCGTAAATTTTCAAAGTAAATTTTGGCAAGCTCCTGCTCGTAGTGGTACTTATGAAACGAGCAATACGGGCAAAATGTGTGACAAAACGGCACGTGAGCGTATAGCATGTACTTTTTGTCTTTTTTTGGAGTTTTGGTGTAAGTCGTGTTTAAAATGTCTATGTTAAATTCGTTATATAGCGATTTTTGTATAGAATTATGAGCGTAATTTACAGCAAAACTCTCAACAATATTTTTAAAAATCATAATTAATCGCCTTAAATAAGTTAGTTTTAATTTAGTCCATTAGGATAGCCAAATTTTAATAAATTTAGCCTTGTAGTAACGTAAATTTTGAGTAAAAAATGCAATCATTTTTTAAATTTTTCATTTTTACAAACCTGCGATTTTTACATATCTTGCTCGCTTTTGCTCTATAAATTTATGCTTAGCCTACTTTTCTTTAGCCCTTGATATGACCTTGCTTGAGTCAAGCTCAAATTTCACTCCGTCTCTTGTCTGAAGATAGTAAAATTTACCGATATTGCAAAGTGATTTTATACCATAAATTTTAACTGCTTTCTCATCTATCTCACAAGGCATTTGCTCTTTGTCTTTTGCATCACAAAGTGAGCTTGGTAGCGCCTTTAACGCACTTTTATCCACAAGTAAAAATTTATAATCCACGTCGCCTATGTTAAAGGTTTTTGCTGTGTATTTTATAAATAAAAGCGAGTTTGAAACGATCATAAGAGTGAGTGCAGCGTAAAATACAAACGAAAAGTCCTTGGTTTCTTTGATGCTTGAAACGCCTAGCATAAACGAGAGCATGAATGAGCAAAAGAGTATCCAAAGTGCTAAAAACCCGCCATTTTTTAAGATAATAACTGAAACTATAAAGAGTAAAATCATGAGAAATGACAGAAGATAGATGATAAATTTTGATCTATCTTTAAAGAAAACTGCCAAATTTACTCCAACGTAGGAAAGTAAAAACATCGACAAAATAGTGCTCCAGCCGTAGTTTAGCTTGTAGCCTGCAAAGGCCAAAATGGCAAAAGAGATGAGCGTTAAAAAATAGATAAAATTTGAGCTATAAAAAAATAGAAATTTTGGCTTTTTAAATTTATACTTTTTATCGTCGTTTTGGTACAAAAATGAGACAAAAACGAGGACTAATATCTCAAAAACAGTGACAAATGCGATCGCGCAAAATAGCAAGATGCCTGTAAATATCATCTCCGAGCTATCTAAACTCGGAAAATATCGGGTCTCAAAACCAAAATATAAAAAGTAGCAAAGCACGCTGACGACTGGGACGATGAAATTTGAGTGCTTGAAGAAATTTGTAGCGCACTCTTTTATGAAATTTGCCTTTAAATTTGCCGAGTGCTCGCCCAAATGGCTCTCGAAAAACGAGTTTAAAAGTAGCTCATTTTTGACTTTTTCAAGCTCCTCTGGCTCTCTTGAGAGCGCCTTTTTGTAAATTTCGTAGTTTTGCTCGCCAAAGTCCTTTATGATCTCATCTTTGATATCCAAAATGACAAGAGTGATCTGCTCTTTTATCTCGCCAAGCCTTTTTGAAACTTCATTAAAATTTGTCCTATTTAACCTATCAAAAAGGTCTTTTCCTTCATTTAAAAGTGCGATCAAACGCGCTTGTTTGCTGCTTCTTATCTCGCAGTTTGAAAAATTTGCCTTTAAGAAATTTACAAATTTTTTAGCGTTTTTAACGCTCTCATCTTTTTCATCTAAAATGTCTTGGTAGCTCAAATTTCGCCTCTTTCTACTAAATTTACAAATTTAACTACCTAAGCACCTTTGCGATGTGCTCCCAGCCCAAATTCTCAGCAAAATCAGCCGCCGTTTTGCCACTTTTAGTGCGAGCATTTTTATCAGCGCCGTATTTTAGCAAGAGATTTACAAGGTTTAAATTCCCAGCGATCGCCTCGTGGTGGAGCTGTGTATATCCAAACTCATCGGCATCCGTGGCTACGCTTGGGTGCTCTTTTGCGTAGTTTTCAAACTGCTCGGTCATATTTTTACTCATCGGATGCTCGATCAAATTTTCTGGGTGCTCTTTTTGCTCGAAAACTACCAAAATGTCTTTAAAATCGCCAAAATCAAGTCCCCAAGCCGCGTCATGCTCGGCTAGCTCATCTTTTTGCATACGTGAGCGCATCGCCTGCACGCTAAATCCGCCGTATGCTCGCCCACCTATGGCAAAGAGCCAGTCGCTCATATCGGTAAATTTTGCGCTTATTTGATCGCCAACTTTGACGTTTTGCACGCTATCTGGCTCATTTACGAGCGTGCCATATATCGTCTCTCCGTCAAATTCAACGTCATTTACCCACATGTGCTCGCCAACTTCTTCGCCGTTTATGGTGTCAAGAAAGCAAATTTTAACCATCGCATAATCAAGCATAGGTGCGATCCTGCGGCGCTCCCAGTAAAGCTCACGCCAAAAATACTTAAAGCTCTCTCTAGCTTGCTCAAATGCGCGCTGCATATAGTCTTCGTCGCTACTTACAAAATAGATCGGCATCTGCTCGCCAAGGTCTATTTGCTTACCAAGTATTTTCTTAAAAAAGCCCATTTTTACCCCTTTTTAGAATTTAGATATATCAAATTTAAATAAAACGATAAGGCGAAATTTCATCCATGAATACGCCAAATTTTAGATACAAAATCATGCGAAATTTCGCAAATTTATCCAAGCAACTTACCAAATTTTAACATGAAAATCATGCGACGTTTTCGCAAAATTAGGCGAGGCGATTTAAATTTTTGTGACGGGAGTTACCGAATTGGTAATGACCGAGCAAAAATTTGAATCAACGACGCATAATAAAGCGAAAATATGCGATATAGCCTGCGGAGTGAGAATTTTTCTAGCTCATTTAAAGGCACTCACGAGAAGCCATTACTTTAGGTTTTTAAAGCTTATCGGGAGTTCTGGGTTTAGCCCCCTAACCAGCTTTATACACTCCTGCAGATCGTCTATGCTTTTGCTTGTCACTCTGATCTCTTCGCCCCTGATCTGCGCGCTAACCTTGATCTTTGAGTCCTTGATCGCTTTGGTGATCTTTTTTGAGTTTTCACTATCAAGCGTATCATTTAGCTTTAGCGTCGCTTTTAAATTTCCCCCGCTCGCTGGCTCTCTTTTTATCTCTGTGATCGCCACTGGTGGGATGTTGCGCTTGATGAGCTTTGAGATCACGATGTCTTTTAGCGCGTCGATCTTGTTATCGCTTGAGCTAAGAAGCGTGATAAATTTCTCCTTTTCATTTAGCTCTACTTCAGCCGCAAGCCCCTTAAAGTCATACCTTGCTGCGATCTCTTTTTTAGCCGTCTCAAGAGCGTTTTTAACCTCCATCATATCGACCTCGGCGCTTATATCAAAGCTATGTTCGCTTGCCATTTTCTATCCTTTTATAAATTCTTCTATATTTTTAACCATGAGTGAGATCAGCCGTTTTCTAGCCTCCAAGCTGCCCCATGCCACGTGCGGGGTGATTAGTAAATTTTCTTTGTTTTTTACATTTAAAAATGGGCTATTTTCGCTCATTGGCTCACTTTCTAAAACGTCGGTGCCAAAACGCAGGTTTCTCTCATCTATCGCCCTTGCCATCGCAGCTTCATCAACTATGCCGCCGCGTCCTAAATTTAGCACTATCGCATCATCTTTTAGCAAATTTATCTCGTTTGTGCCTAGTAAATTTCTAGTCTTTTCATTTAGCGGTGCGTGGATGCTGATGATGTCGCTGCTTCTTAGTAGCTCGTCTAAGCTTTTTTGCGCAAATTCACTATTTTTATTTGCTCCGCTTGTCGAGTAGTAGCTCACGTTAGCGCCAAATGCACGTGCTGCTGCCGCCACGCCGCGTCCTATCTCGCCAAGTCCGATGATGCCAAACTCTTTGCCAGCGATCTCGCTGATATCTGCGCCAAGATAGGTGAAAATTTCGCTTTTCACCCACTCGCCACTTTTTACGTAGTGATCATAAAATTTGATGCGGTTTGTTAGCTCAAAAAGCAAGGCAAACGTATGCTGCACAACGCTTGGGGTTGAGTAGCCAGCGACGTTTTTAACAGCTATGTTTTTAGCTTTTGCATGCTCCAGATCGACATTGTTCATGCCAGTTGCACTTATGCAGATAAGCTTTAAATTTAGCGCGTCCATCACGGCTTCGTCGATGATGACCTTGTTTGTGATGACGACATCAACGCCCTTTAGACGTGGCACGACCTCTTCGCTTTTAGTTTTTTGGTAGCTGATAAACTCGCCAAATTTCTTAAAAACACTAAGATCTACGTTTTCTCCCAGCGTTGCCGCGTCCAAACAAACGATCTTCATCTTTAGTCCTTAATAAAATGCCCTACAAATTTAGAGTAGTTATCTAAAATTTTGCCGCCCTTTCTATATCCAAGCGCGCACGCTTCATAAGCGTAAAATACCCCTGCTTGGTAGCTCTCGCCCCTCTCATCTTGATTAAACTCGTAAAATTCTTGATAGATGGCTTTGTTTGAGTCGTATTCGCCATCACTGCTTGCTATTTGTGTGCCGTTTTCATCGTATATCGAGACGTTTGCACCTTCTCTGCCAAATACCGGCTTTTTCACATATTTTTTGCCATTTAGCGGCTCATTTGAGGTTTCAAGCAAGAGTGGGTGATTAGGATATAGATCCCAAAGGATTTTTAAGATCCCTTTGCTTTGGAAAAGTAGCGTATAGGCTGGATTTATGATGATAGCTTTTTGATTTTTGACGATGTTTGAAAGTATAAGAGCCAGCTCGCCCTCATCGATCGCTATGCTCTCCCAAGGAACAAGCTTGAACCAATACTCGAAATTTTCATCATTTTTAAAAATGCCCTCATTATCGTCAAAAACGACCTCATCAACGTAGGCAAAGTCTGTTTTAAAGCCAGCCTCTTTTGCGATGTATTGCAGTAGTTTTACGGTCTGCTCATCCTCGATGCTGCCTGCGATGCTGCTAAATAGTATCCCCCAGCCCTCGTAAAGCTCGTCAAAGTCCGCATCCTCGTCGCCAAGCGTGATAAGGCGTTTGAAATTTTGCTTTAGCGACTCGTAAAGGTCGTTAAACTGGGCTGCTTCGTCCATGTGATTTAGCTTTAGCATCGCCCACTGGATGATCGCCGTCTCAAAAACTGCCGTTGGCGTGTCGGCGTTAAACTCAATGAGCTTTATAGGCTTACCATCAAGCCCGCCAGCTAGGTCAAACCTGCCGTAAAGGTGCCAGTGAACGTCATTTTCCCAGCTATTTTTTATAATATCAACAAGGTTAAATGGTATGCCTATCTCGTGAAAAAGGTTGTTGTCGATCACGTGTTGAGCGGCATTTACATACATATCATATAGCTCGTTTGCCGCCTCGTAGTAGGCATTTGCCTCTTTTTCGCTTACTTGCACGATCTCATCAGCGATATACGAGCTGTTGTCGTTATCCGTGTGCCATGCAAAGCCGATCTTCTCCATAAATTCGTTATTTAATGGGGTGATTTTTCTTAAATTTATCATTTTCAGCCTCCAAAGCTTGATGAGCCAGAGCTTGACTTTGAGCCACCACCGAAAAATCCGCTCTTGCCACCGCTGCTTCTTGCAGCAGAATTTGCCGCTTTTTGCTTATTAAAGCTATCCACACTTCTTGTATAGGCACTTGGATTTTTATATGTGCTTTGGCGATTTGCTTGGAAATTTTGGTTGCCAAAGAGCTTACTGCCTATCCAGCTACCAAGTATCGCGCCAGCTGCTGAGGCAAGGATCGTCTCGCCAAGGCTTAGCCCGCCGCTACTTAGCTGTGCGTCGCTAGTTCTTGTCAAATTTGAAGTGTTATTGTCGATCTTTGCGTTTGCTTGAGCTAGAAGCTTATCGATCTCATCTTTGCTTAGCACGCGCTCAGTGCCGTTCATATCTTTTAGCACGACCCTAGTTTCGGTGCTTGGATACTCTTCTAAGATTTTATAAACGCCAGGCGCGCTCTCTTCGATGATGACAAAGGCACCGTTTTTTTGTGCAACTTCGTTTAATGCGTTTTCGTTACCGCCATCGTCGCTTCCGCAACCAGCAAGTCCAGCCATGATAATGGCACCAAATCCCCCAACCGCAGCATAAGTTGCTATCTTTTTAATGTGTTTCATATCTCTCCTATCAACTCTTTTAAATTTTTATGTCTTCTAACAAGTATCACGCCGCGTTTAAATTTGATAAATTTGGAGTGATGTATCGCTTTTATTATCTTTTCACTGATCTTTTTTGTCGCTTTTGGCTTTAAATTTAACTCCTTTAGATATTCGCTTAAATTTATCCATTTTGACTCGTCCTCTATCTGCGCATCTATCGCCACTTCACTTGCGGCACTTTCGTTTTTAGGCGCTAAAAGTGGCCTCTGCATAGCATTTAGAAACTGCATGAGCTTCTCGTCTCTGTCCTTGTAAATTTGCAAAATTTCATTTTTGCGCTCGATAAGCATCTGCTCTTTTTCTTTAAAAAGCCTATCTTTATCGGCTTGCAAATTTAAATTTAAGCTCTTTAGTTCATTTAGCTCATTTAACAAATAGCTTACAAACTCGTCGTTTTGGGGTTTAGTTTTTGTGCTTTTTGAAGCGGTTTTTGCGGGTTTTTCGCTACTTGGCTCCTCGTCAAGGATGACAAATTTAGTGCCATTTTCAATGACTGTTTTTAACGAGCCTCGGCGGATTCTATTATAGACTGCTTCTTTTGTTATGCCTAAAATTTCTGCAGCTTCATTTACAGCTAGCTTTTGCATCGGATTTCCGTTTAAAATAAAATAAAAAAATTGCTTTGATTATAAAAAAATAAGGCTAAAAGAAGAGTTAAACAAAGAGAGCAAAGCCCTCTTTGTCTTGGTTTTAGAGTCTTGACTCGTAGCGTCTAAGCATATAAAGACGTTTAAGCATTTTCTTGCGAGCTGCAATTTTTTGTTTCTTGCGGATCTCAGTTTTAGGCTCAAAGAAGCGTCTAGCTCTTGCTTCAGTGACGACTAAATTACGGTCAGTTTGTTTTTTAAACTTTCTGTAACCCTCGTCAAATGACTCGTTAGGATGCACCTTAATACCAGGCAACGTCCTCACCACCTTTCAGATTAAAATAAGCCGTGAGTATAGTTTAACTTTCATAAATTTAAGCTTTCAAAATATGCTCAGCAGCTATCAAGCCAGAGCTAATGCAGTCTGGCGTAGAGCAGCTCGTAAGCCTTGCATAGCCGTGAATTCCGCCTGTTGCTTCGCCTATGGCATATAAATTTTTAATGGGCATATTGTCTTTTAAAGCTAAAACTTCAAAGTTTAAACTAACTCTAACTCCGCCTGGTGTATAGCTTATGCCAGGAGCTGCTAGCATCGCATAAAACGGAGCTTTTGAGATAGTATTTACCTTGCTTAGATCTTTTTTAAAGTCACCATCATCTTTTTTCTCTATATTTTCATTATATCGCTTGATCTCACTGTTTAAAACCTCTAAATTTAGCCCAAATTCCTTTGCTAGCTCGTCTAAATTTTGAAATTTCTTCATCTTTCCATCTTCCACAAATTTGTTTAGTCTTTTTGGATCGTGGCTGCTTCCAAAACCGACTTCATCGAAGATTATCACTGCAAATTTATCTGAGTTGTTATCTTGCATATTTTCTAAAATTTTATCCGATAAGCCCTGCCTATCGCCATCTTCGTTCATAAACCTTTTTGAGTTTTTACCATCGACTATCATTGAAAAGATGAGATCTTCGGTTGGGATTCCAAAGGAGTACCTGCCAAGACTTAGCTGAATAGGCGTTGCTCCAGCTGCTAGCATCATCTTTAAAGCACCAGCTGTTGCGCCTGGATTTGAAGGTGTTTTAGCAAGAGCTAATCTTGGATTTTGAGCAGCTTTAAATGCTTTATCTGCCGAATATCCACCGCTTGCAAAGATGACAGCTTTATTTGCTTTGTAAAATTTGCTATCGCCTGTTGTGTTTTGTATGTCATCATCAGCCAAGCTCTTATCAAATTTATACTCTTCTCTCACCTTTAAACCTGCTACCTTGCCACTATCATCAAATATAATTTCTTCAGCCTTTACACGCTTAAGATTTGCCCCGCCTTTGCTTTCAAAGTGCGAATTTAAAGTCTGAACAAATGCTCCACCACCGCCCTCTGTCTCTAAGCTTCTGGCTACGCTATGTCCGCCAAGATGTTTTAGCTTGTTAGCAAATTTAACGCCCCTTGCCTTTACAAATTCATACGATCGTTTCGAATTTTCAGCTATGCGTAGAGATTGTGCAACGTCGTTAAAACCCTTACCTGCTTTGTTTAGATCTTTGACAAAAAGTTCTATGGAGTCTTTTACGCCAGCATTTACCTGTTCGTCTGATCCAACGCATGCAAAGTCAAGCTGTGAAATGACCGAGTTGCCGCCAAGTCTTGACATCTTTTCAATCAGCGCTACCTTTAGCCCAGCCTCTGCTAAAACTATACCAGCAACATTTGCGCTAAGTCCGCTACCAACGATAAGCACGTCAAATTCTTTATCCCATTTTGGCTCATTTTGTGACGCCTCTAAATTTAAAGCAGCTAGTGTTGTGGCTACTAAACTTGTCTTTATAAATTTTCGTCTAGAAATCATGCACGCTCCTTTAATAAATTTGTAAAAACATACCTGATAAAAAGGGCAAAAAAGGGTTTAAAGTTGTTTTAATGTATAATCACAAAAAATCAAAAAGGCTCACCATGTCAAAGGATATCCATATTAGCTACGCCAAGAGGCGTTACATTTTTTTCGCCTGTATCACGCTATTTGTATTTATCTTGCCATTTATCAGGATAAATGACGCGCAACTATTTTTGCTGAGCTTTGATAAGAGCAGAGTTGATCTATTTTTTACAAAATTTGACATGCAAGAGCTATATTTGCTGCCGTTTTTGTTTATCACTTTGTTCTTAAGCATATTTTTCTTAACGACGCTTGCAGGGCGCGTCTGGTGCGGTTGGAGCTGTCCGCAGACCATTTTTAGAACGCTCTTTCGTGACCTTTTGCAAACTAAAATTTTAAAGATCAGAAAAAATATCCAAAACAAACAAAATGAGCCACAAGGTCAAATTTTTAAGCGTGCATTAGCAGTTGGAATTTGGTGCGTTTTAGCCCTTATCATAGCTGCAAATTTTATGTGGTTTTTTGTGCCGCCATTTGAGTTTTTAGCCTATATAAGCGAGCCAAGCGAACATAAAATTTTACTTGCATTTTGGCTTAGCATCGCTGCTTGGCTAGTCTATGACGTGGTCATTTTAAAAGAAAATTTCTGCGTCTATGTCTGCCCGTATGCGAGGGTGCAGTCAGTTATGTTTGATAGCGACACGATCCAAGTCATCTACAATCAAAAACGAGGCGGCGTTATATTTGATGGCAAAGAGAAATTTAAAAAGCCAAAAGAAGAAGGCGCACTTTGCACTGGATGTGAGGCCTGCGTGAGGATATGTCCGACGCATATAGATATAAGAAAGGGCATGCAGCTTGAGTGCATAAACTGCCTTGAGTGTAGCGATGCGTGCGTTAAGGTGATGAGGCACTTTAACGAAAGCTCGCTTATAGAGTGGAGAAGCATAAATTCTCAAAATGAAAATAAAAAGGTGAAAATTTTTAGATTTAGAACAGTTGCTTATCTTGTCATTTTGTGCGTAGTTTTGGTAGTTGCGGCGCTGATGAGTGGTAAAAAAGAGAGCATGCTTTTAAATATAAATAGAACTAGCGAGCTTTACAAGGTTTTAGATCAAGGTGAGGTTGAAAATTCTTATGTATTTTTAGTGCAAAATACCCAAAGCAAGGATCATAAATTTTACTTTGAGATAGATGATAAAAGCATAGAAATTTCTCGTCCAAATAAGCCTTTTACACTAAAAGCTGGCGCAAAGCAAAAGGTCATCGTCACGCTAAAATCAAAAAATGAAAACACAAGCGAAAAAGATCTTTTAAAACATATAAATATAAAAGCTTACGCCACTGACGAACCAACTATCAGCGTGCAAAGAGCCAGCACCTTTATCTATCCTAAAAGATGATAAAATGGCAAAAATTTAGTGGGAAGTAAAATGGCGATCTCAGAAAAAGGCAAAAAAAGATACGAACTCATCGTAAAAACGGCGCTTGATCTATTTTTAAAAAATGGCTACGAAAAGACAAGCCTTAGCGATATCGTGGCGATAAGCGGCGGCTCGCTTGCTAGCATTTACACATTTTTCGAGAACAAAGAGGGGCTTTTTAAGGCGATCATCGAGCAAGAGATAGATGACTTTATAAAAGAGATCGATGAGAAGATAGATCTTAAAATTTCTCATAGTTTAGAGGAGTTTTTAACCAAATTTGCAACCATCATCTTCTCCATCGTCTGCACCAAAAAAAGCGTCTTGCTTAGCAGGACTATGATAAGCGAGAGCTCTAAAAATGGTGGCAAGCTTGGCAGGGCATTTTTAGATCAAATTTTAAATAGGATCGATCTTGTGCTTATAAATTTCTTTGAAAGAGATGAGATAAAAGCACAGCTTAATCCAAAATTTCCAGCCAAATTTGCCGCAAAGTGCTTTATGAAAAATGTAATTGGTCTTTATTACTTCGACTCGCTTATGATAAACAAAGAGCCAAAACTAAGCAAAAAAGAGCGTGAAGAGCACGTTGCTTTGTGCGTGGAGCTATTTTTAAATGGCATTATTAAGAAGTAGAATTGACTTTTAATTTATTTTTGGTTATATTCATGGCATTTAAAATTTTGTAATGAAAATTACAAAACTAAACTTGGGATTAAAATTTAAAATTAAGAGGGGTTTTTATGTTGAAATTTAAAAGTTTTCTTGTGCTTTCAGCTGCCGTTTTTTTGCTTTCTGGCTGCTTTGAAAGTGGCGACAAAAAGGCTGCTGCAGGCCGCCAGATGCCGACATCTCATGTTGATATTTTCGTTGCACAAAAAGCAGATGTGCCTATTAGCTTTGACTACACAGCCACAGTTACTAGCCCCCAAGACGTCATCATCTATCCAAAAGTTAGCGGCACGATCATAAAGCAGTTTTTTAAGCCTGGCGATAAGGTCAAGGCTGGAGAGAAGCTATTTCTCATAGATCCAGAGAAATATCAAGCTAGCTACGACTCACTTGACGCAGCCGTTGGCGTGGCAAATGCAAATTTAAAAAATGCCGAGACTGAGTTTAAAAGAATTTCTGCCCTTTATAAGAAAAATGCAGTCTCTCAAAAAGACTACGACGCAGCCGTTGCAGCTTATGATATCGCAAATGCAAATTTAGTAAGCGCAAAAGCAAATTTAAAAAGTGCAAAAATAGATCTAGGCTACACAAGTATAGTAGCTCCATTTGACGGCGTAGTGGGCGATAATAAAGTCGATGTTGGCTCACTTGTAGTAGCAAGCCAAACACAGCTTGTAAGACTAACTAAGATAAATCCGATCGAAGCTGACTTTTACATCGCAGACGTGGATAATCTAAGTAGAAAAGCAAATTTAGATAGTGGCGCTTGGCAGCAACTAAATAGCGAGGCTGTTTTAAATTTAAACAATGAAGATTTCACTGGCAAAGTGACATTTATAGATAACGTCGTAAATACCGCAACTGGCAGCGTTTTGGCAAAGGCTAGCTTTGATAATAGTGAAGGTAAAATTTTACCAGGTGCGTTTGGTCATATAAAGATGAGTGGATTTGTTCAAAAAAATGCCTTTAATATCCCACAAGTTGCCCTTCAACAAAGTGCTACAAACACTTATGTTTTAGTCGTAAAAGATGGCAAAGTAGGCCAAAAAAATGTAAAAACAGGATATCAAACAAAAGATATGATCGTTGTGACTGAGGGTCTTGAGGAGGGCGATAAGATAATAGTTAGTAACTTCCTTAAAATCGGAGTTGGCGCACCAGTTGAAACTGATAAAGACCTAAGTGCAGAATTTATAAACGGCAAAGATGCAAACGCTACAAGTAGCAAGTAAAGGCAGATAGATGTTTTCAAGATTTTTCATAAACCGCCCGATATTTGCAACTGTTATATCTATCATCATAGTTATAGCAGGTTTTATGGGTATCAAGGGGCTTCCGATAGAGGAGTATCCAAGTCTTACTCCGCCTACTGTCTCTGTAAGTGCGACATATAGCGGTGCTGATGCGCAGACGATCGCTGACTCAGTCGCAAGTGCGATCGAAGATCAGATAAATGGTGTTGAAAATATGCTTTATATGCAAAGCACCTCAAGCTCAGCAGGTACTATGAATATAAGCGTATATTTTAAGATCGGCTCATCAGCAAAGCAAGCAACGATCGATGTAAATAACCGCGTGCAAGCTGCCCTTTCAAGATTGCCTCAAGAGGTGCAAAGCATGGGTGTAACGGTGCGCGAAAGAAGTGGCTCGATCCTTCAAGTAGTTGGCTTTACAAGTCCAAATATGAACCAAGTTGAGCTATATAACTATGTAAATTTAAACATCGCTGATGAGATCAAAAGGGTAAATGGCATCGGTGACACAGTGCTAATTGGCAACAAAGAGTATTCGATGAGAATTTGGCTAAAGCCAGACAGACTTGCTCAGTTTAAACTAACTCCAAGCGACGTCATCTCTCAAGTAAGAATTCAAAACTCACAATACGCCGCTGGCAAGATCGGCGAGCAGCCATCAAAAGGTGAAAATCCTTATGTTTATTCAGTAGTTTCTGAAGGTCGTTTTAAAGATCCAAAGCAGTTTGGTGAAATTTTGATAAAAAGTGATGACGGCACAGTCGTCAAGCTAAAAGAGGTCGCCACAGTCGAGCTCGGAGCTGCTAGCTACGCATCTGAAGCTATGCTAAATGGCAAGCCAGCAGTGCCACTTTTGCTATTTTTGCAAAATGATGCAAACGCACTTGCAACGGCTGAAGCGGTCAAAGCAAAGCTTGAAGAGCTAAAGAAAACCTACCCAGTTGGCCTAGAGCACACGATAGCTTATAATCCAACTGAATTTATCACCGTCTCAATAGACGAAGTTATAAAAACTTTCGTAGAAGCGATGGTGTTAGTTCTTATCGTAATGTACTTCTTCTTAAAGAGCTTTAGAGCTACCATCATACCGATGCTTGCTGTGCCAGTCTCTATCATAGGCACATTTGGCGGGCTTTATGTGATGGGCTTTAGTATAAATTTGATAACACTTTTTGCCCTGATCCTAGCCATCGGTATCGTCGTGGATGACGCGATCATCGTTATAGAAAACGTCGAGAGAATTTTGCATGAAGATAAAGAGATAAGCGTAAAAGACGCGACATTTAAGGCGATGGAGGAGGTGCAAACTCCGGTCATCTCTATCGTGCTAGTGCTTTGCGCAGTTTTCGTGCCAGTTTCATTTATGGAGGGCTTTGTTGGCGTTATACAAAAGCAGTTTGCGCTAACACTTGTCGTTGCTGTTTGTATCTCGGGCTTTGTCGCTCTTACTCTTACGCCAGCGCTTTGTGCGGTTATGCTTAAGAAGCAAGAGAACAAGCCATTTTGGATAGTTCAGAAATTTAACGACTTCTTTGACTTTAGCACTAGGCTCTTTACAGCTGGCGTGGCAAAAATTTTAAAACACGTCATTATCAGCTTTATAGTCATTGGCATAATGGGATTTGCAACGTATGGCTTATTTCAAAAGGTGCCAAAAGGACTTGTACCTTCAGAAGATAAGGGCGCTTTGATGGTTATCACCTCGCTTCCCCCTTCAACAAATATGCTAAAGACTAAAGAAGAGGTAAAATCTATCAGCAACGCCATTTTAAGCAATCCAAATGTCGAATTTACCATGGGCTTTGCAGGCTATGATATGCTAGCTAGCTCACTTAGAGAAAACTCAGCCATTAGCTTTATAAAGCTAAAAGACTGGAGCGAGAGAAAAGGTGCAACTGACGGCGCAGATGCTTTGGTAGGTCAGTTTAACGGCATGCTTTGGGGCTCTAAAAACTCGATGACCTTCGTCGTAAACGTGCCACCTATCATGGGTCTATCAATGACTGGTGGCTTTGAGATGTATCTACAAAACAAAAGTGGCAAAAGCTACAACGAGATAGAAGCAGACGCTAGAAAGGTGACCGCGGCAGCAAATGCAAGACCTGAGCTAACTGGCGTAAGAACGACGCTTGAGACGAACTACCGCCAGTTTAAGATAACTGTTGATAAAGAGAAAGCAAAGCTATTTGGCGTAAGCGAGAGTGAAATTTTTAGCACGATAGCGGCTACTTTTGGCTCTTACTATATAAACGACTTCAACCTTGCTGGTAAATCTTACCGCGTATATGCAAGGGCGAGCGATAACTTTAGAAACAACCCTGAGGATCTAAGAAAGATTTTCGTCCGCTCAAATGAGGGCGAGATGGTGCCATTAAATTCAGTAGCGACGCTTACAAGATCGATCGGACCTGATATCGTTGATAGATTTAACCTCTTTCCAGCGGCTAAGATCATGGGCGATCCAAAACCTGGCTACACATCAGGTGATGCGATAAGAGCGATCCAAGAGGTCGTAAATGACACGCTAAGCAGCGACGACTACGCTATAAGCTGGGCAGGAACTGCGTATCAAGAGGTAAATTCTCAAGGAACAGGCACGGTTGCCTTTATCTTTGGTATGGTCTTTGTCTTCTTGATCCTTGCTGCTCAGTACGAAAGATGGCTCATCCCACTAGCAGTCATCACAGCCGTGCCGTTTGCGGTATTTGGCTCGTTGCTAGCTGTTTGGATAAGAGGGTTAACAAACGACATCTACTTTGAGATCGGTCTTTTGCTACTCATCGGTCTGGCGGCCAAAAACGCCATCTTGATCGTAGAATTTGCTATGCAAGAGCGTGAGAGCGGAAAGAGCATATTTGAATCAGCCGTAAATGCGGCCAAACTTCGCTTTAGACCTATCGTTATGACATCTATCGCATTTACGCTTGGCGTTTTCCCAATGGTTATAAGCACAGGCGCAGGCGCTGCATCTCGCCACTCACTAGGAACTGGCGTGGTTGGTGGCATGATCGCATCAACAACGATAGCGATATTTTTCGTGCCTATGTTTTACTATTTGCTTGAAAATTTAAATGAAAAATACTGGAAAAAGGGAGCAAAAAAAGATGAGAAATAAGGCCTTTATACTTATAACAACGGCGTTTTTGGCTGGTTGCTCGTTTCGCCCAGATATGCCAAACGTGGATACAAATTTCACCTCGACATACACTTTCGAGACAAGCGATATAAGAGATCTTTGGTGGAAGGAATTTCACGATGAAAATTTAAATTCTCTAGTCGAAAGTGCGCTTGAGAAAAATACAAATTTACGCATTGCATATTTAAATTTGCAAAAAGCAAAGGCAAGCCTTGGCATTGCTGAGGCTGATTTGCTACCGGGGGTAAATTTAAATGTAAGTTATACCAAAGCAAAAACCAGTGGTGAAACTTACACTGGGCAGCCTCAAACACGCTATAGAAGCTCGAGCATAAATTTAGGGCTAAACTACGAGATAGATCTTTGGGGTAGAGTACGAAATAGCGTGCTTGCAGCTAATGAAAATTTAAATGCGAGCAAATTTGACTATGATAGCGCCAGACTAAGCCTTAGCTCAAGTGTGGCAAAAAGCTACTTTGCTCTAGTATCGCTAAACATGCAAGAAGCGGTACTAAAAGAGACACTAAAGACCTACGAAGATACGTTAGCACTTCGAAAGACGCAGCTTGATCTTGGTGGCATAAATGAGATGACCTATCTGCAAAGTAAAGCTGAGGTTGAAAGGGCAAAGACTAGCCTAACTTCAGTGCTAAACTCTAAGTCGCAAGCGCTTACTTCGCTAGCCATCCTAACTGGCAAGAGCAACGATGAAATTTTAAAAGGAGCCGTTGCTAGTGCGCAAAATTTACCAAGCTCACCCGAGATAAAGGCTGGCATCAGCTCAGATGTTTTGCTTAGAAGAAGCGACGTGGCAAAGGCGCTAGCAGATCTAAAAGCTACAAATGCCCTTGTAGGAGTGGCAAAGGCTGATTATTTTCCTACGATCTCACTTACCGGACTTTTGGGCTTTACAAGTATTGATTTTGAAAATATATTTGTAGGAAATGCCAATACTTGGAATATAGGTGGCTCTTTAGCGCAAAAAATATTTGACTATGGCAGGACAAAAAACAACGTCCGCGTTGCTGAGACAAACGAGCAAATCGCGGCCGTCACTTACGAAGCGACTGTTAGATCAGCACTTGGTGAGGTTAGAGATGCCCTTATATCAAGGCAAAACGCAAAGCTCTCTTTGGATCAGGTAAAAAATTTGCTACAATCGCAGCAAAAAATTTATTCGCTTGCTAAAGATCAGTATAACGCTGGCTACATCGGACACCTAGAGCTTCTTGATGCACAGAGAAATTTGCTTCAAGCAAAGCTTCAAGATATCTCAGCTAAGCTTGATGAGGTAGATAGCGCGGTTGAAGTTTACAGAGCACTTGGCGGCGGATTTAAAGTAGATAAATAAACTCAAAAAGGAGAAAAGTTGATGACTAAGATTTTAAATTTTTTATTTTCTTGGGGATTTTTTGTTTTTGCTATCGCTCTTGGCGTAGCATTATGGTTTGCGATAAATTACGTGGATACCATTAGGCTTGAGTCAAGCTTTTATGATATCGGCGAGATATTTATGATGGCAGCTGTCTTTGGTATCGTTTTTTACCTTATCGCAGCGATATTTGTTATACCTATTAGGGCGATGACAAAAAAGGCCTAAATCCTCTTTTCATCTAAGAATTAAATTTCTTAGATGATCCCTCAAAATATCTTATAAATTTCTTTTTACTTATTTAAATTTGAAAGAGTAGAAAGGGCGAAGATCGCCCCTTGAAGCATAAAATTTGATTATTTTGCGCTTTTGCAGCCGCATGTGCAGCCTAAAATTCTATAAATGATAGCTCCGATGATAGCTCCAACGATAGGCGCAACCCAGAAAAGCCAAAGCTGCTCTAACGCCCAAGTACCTTGAAATATCGCAACGCCAGTTGAGCGAGCTGGATTAACCGATGTGTTTGTGATAGGTATCGAGATAAGGTGGATAAGTGTCAAACCAAGGCCAATAGCGATCGGTGCAAAGCCTTTTGGCGCACGCTCATCAGTCGCACCTAGGATGATGATAAGGAAAAACGCAGTTAGGACTATCTCTGCAACAAGTGCTGAGACTAGACTGTAGCCATTTGGTGAGTGCTCTCCGTATCCGTTGCTAGCAAAACCGCTTGCAGCAGCGTCAAATCCAGCCTTGCCTGAAGCGATAAGATATAGCACAGCAGCAGCTGCGATCGCTCCGATAACTTGTGCGATGACGTAAGGCACTAGATCTTTTTTATCAAATCTTCCGCCAACTAGCAAGCCAACTGAGACAGCAGGATTGAAGTGGCCGCCACTGATGTGACCAACTGCATAAGCCATCGTAAGAACTGTAAGACCAAAAGCAAGCGCAACACCTACAAATCCAATACCAAGCTCTGGAAAAGCTGCTGCAAATATCGCACTACCGCAACCTCCAAAAACTAACCAAAATGTGCCAAAAAACTCGGCTAAATATCTCTTCATTTTCTCCCTTTTAGGTAAATTAAAAGGGGCGATTTTAGCAAAAACGTGTGACATTACAAAATATTGTAAAGATAAAGTTTTGTATAAATTTGAAAGTCTAGGCTTTTATATCAACCCTTCCATGAGTTTTACCATATCTCGTCGTATATCTTGGTGCTTTTAGATATGCAAAAAACACTAATGTACTATCGCCTTCTTTTAGCTTATCCAGTAGCTTTTGATCTTTTATATCAGTTTGTGGAGTGAAGCTTATCTCTTTGCCTTTAAATTTCTCTCCCTCCAGCTTTATGTCATTTGCTACAAAATTTGACTTTACTTCTTTGTTATACTCGCCTTGCTTGATAATTTTATAAGACCAATTCACCTCTTTATAATTATCATCACCCTTATTTGGCTTATAGACAGCTTTTAAATTTATAGTGTCTTGTATGGTTGTTTGATCTATGTTTTGTATATCTACGACTACGCCGGTTATATTATTTGCCACCTCAATAAGTGAAGTTTTTAGATCATATGTGATACTACCTTCTGCTTTTTTCTTTGCCTCAAGTGATATAACGCCATTATCACTCATGCTATGGATATCGCTAGTTGAGTAGTCTTTACTTAGATCACGGTAGGCTAATATAAATTTAGTTGTTCTTTTAAAGACACTTTGGTCTTTATCAAGGATGAGATTTATATTAAATTTAGCCGTGTATGAGTTTTTATCTGCTTCATCATTATCATTTTTCTCAAGTGAGCAAGAGCGATATACCCTTTTGTCTTCGCAGTTATGCAAATAAATTTCTTTGATATCACTGCTATTTAAATTTTCATCAGTGATTATTAGATTTTTTACTATGAGATTACAATTTCCACTATTTGTAGTTGGTTTGCTCTCTTCTTTATCTGCTAGTTTTAGCCTTGCATCAAACATGGCTGAGGATTTATCGCTTCTTAGGCTAAAGCCATTTTCTTTAGCAAAATTTAGCAGGTTAAAGTTTAGATTATTAAAGAAATTTAAAGTTACTTTGGAGCCATCATAAGAGTATTTTTTATCTTGTGATATAAATTTATTGTTGCTATCTTTGTAAAGCGTGACATCTCCGCTTGTCGCTGAATCTACAAATTTTATATCTTCTTCTTTGCTGTTTGCTTCGTATGGGTTAAATTTATAGTTAGTTAGTATAAGCTTACTTTCATCTTTACTTCCTTGTGGGTTTAAATTTATACAGTCTAGGTATGTCTTATCTGCCAAGATGATGGTAAGTTTTGTATTTTTAGGCTGATATGGCGCTATGATCTGCGCTGAATAATAGGGGCATATCAGTAAAATTTCTTCATTATCGCCCGCTTTAAACTCAGAATTTTCTTCTCGCTTTTTTAACGCTTTGTTTATCTTTGAGATGTTGTTAGTTCCATCAGAGCTTATGCTAACTACATAGATATTATTTAAGGAGAAACTCTTAGATAGCATATAATTTATTTTTTTACAAAATGGTTCAAAAATCACTATATCAAAATCATTTAATGATTTTTGAAATTCAAGCAAGGTTTGTTTGCTGTCTTCATAGTTTGATAAGCTTTTGTATTTATCATTATTAGACCAAGAGTGTGGCAAATTTAGTATAGAAAAGAGATCAAGTGCTGCTTCAAACGATAAGTCATTTGGATTTATAGCGCCTTCTTTTTCAATAGACTTGGATATATCTATTATTGTTAAGAATTTATGCTTAAAAAATTTAAATACATCACTGCCGTAAAAACCACCGATAATTGCTCCCGCCGTGGCACCGACTATAGAACCGATAGGACCCAAGAAGATACCAGTAGTAGCACCTAATGCTGCACTGGTTAAATATGATGTAATAACAGTTCCAATAACATCTTCCATGCTTTTATCAGGATTACCGTTTTTGTCAAATACTCCGTTTATAACACCATCAACTACTGAAAATATCTTTCCGTATGGTGTTGTGTTGGCAGCACTATTTGCTATTTTTATTCCATAGTCAAGCAAGCCACTTGTAAAAGCTAAATACCCACTAAATGTTGCTAATGCATAGGTTCTACTATTCTCAAAATTTTCTTTGCTAGCATTTTTATCAACGTAATTGACTACAGTTATTGTATAGTCGGCAGTATTGTTATT
>NZ_POYR01000192.1:0-508 GCF_002912425.1 Campylobacter concisus | reverse complement strand
GGTTTCCTCAACAATATCATGCAGGAAACGTTGGAACCGATTCGTAATCGCCGCAAGGAATTCGAGAAAGATATTCCGGCCATCTACGATATGCTGAAGAAAGGCTGTGAAACGGCCCGCGAAACAGCCGCAGCGACATTGGACGACGTGCGTCGAGCCATGAAGATTAACTACTTCGATGACGCGGAACTTATCGCGGAACAGGTAAAGAAATTCAGCGCGGAATAAAGAAAAGCATACAAGAAAGGGCTGTACCCGTCACCGGATACAGCCCTTATTCTTTTCCTTTTATCTGTTAGTTGGCAGATTTTACTAATACCACACGGTTCAGAATCGGTTGTCCGAACTTGTCGACGCCACCGTCGGCGGAAACTTTCAAGCGGTTGGCAGGAATACCGTAATCCTTTACCAAAACATCTACCACGGCCTGCGCACGTTTCAAACTCAACTCTTTGTTGAACTCAGGAGTACCTGTTGCAGAGTCGGCGTAACCGTTTACCGTATAAGT
>NZ_POYR01000191.1:0-14890 GCF_002912425.1 Campylobacter concisus | reverse complement strand
AAATTTTATAATTCTACCAATATTTCACAAGGAGGATGAAATGAGATCTATATCAAACAAGATCGCATTGACGCTTATTGTTCTTTTGAGTGTATGCTTTGCTGCGATGTCGGCTGTTAGCTACTTTAACGCAAAAGAGGAGGTGGTGAAGCTGATCAGCCAAAACCAAGATCAAATTCTATCTGACATAAAGTCTGTGACGCAAAGTTTTATTGATGACTATATGGAAGACTCGCAAAAGCTAGCTAGCAAGCTAGTGGGCAGTGTGGATAACAAAGATGAAATTCTTGCTCGTTTAAAGTCTACAAAAGAAAATTTAAAATCAATAGTCATAGGTGCGTATTTTGCAGCAGAGAGCAACGGCTATACTTATGGCTCAAATGGTAAAACCTTAACCCCAGAAAAAGATAAATACGAACCAAGGGGTAGGGGCTGGTATATCGCTGCAAAAAGTAGTGGAAAAACTATCTTTACAAAGCCATATATAGATATGGTTGCCCCAGAGCACGACTTATGCATGACTTTTTCTACTCCGATAACGGAGGGCGGCAAGCTTATGGGTGCTACATTTACTGATGTTAATATCAGGCTTTTAAGTAAAAAGCTTCTAAAGATGGGTAAAACCGAGTTTGGCTATGTTTATTTTATGGACAAAGATGGTGTTATCTTGCTACATGACGATGAAAGTCTTATAAATAGTTCTGTTGAAGCAACTAAGACCTTGGCTGCTAAATTTGCAAGTAAAGACTTTGATGAAAACGGACTAATCTCATATAAAAATGCGAAAAACGAAAATGTCTTGGCTAAAATTTTACCTATAAACGACGATGGCTGGCTCGCAGTTGCTGCGATAAATGCCGATACTTTTGCCAGCCAGACTATGCCTCTCCTAAAGATCCAGCTAATCCTAGCAGTGCTATTTATCGTTATCCTCTCAGCATTTGTCTATTTCTTACTTAAAAAGTCTCTTAACCCTATAAAAACTATCCAGTCTAAGCTTGATGATCTATTTAAATTTGTAACTTACGAAGCAAAAGCACCAAGCAAGCTAGAGGTAAGATCAAATGATGAATTTGGCGAGATGAGTAAAGCGATAAATGAAAACATCGACAAAGTCGTAGCTGGCATCAAAAAAGATAGCACTATGATAGATGAGTTAAATAAGGTAGCAAATTTAATGATCAAAGGAAACCTTGGAGCAAAGATAGGCTCAACTCCAAACAACCCATCACTAAATGAACTAAAAGAGCTACTAAATAAATTCTTTACATCTATCTCAGCAAATTTAAAGGGCATAACAAATGTTCTTAGCTCATATACTAAAAACGACTTTACAGCAAAGGTTGAGATAAACGAAGAGCTAGAGGCTGATCTAAAGGCTATGATACTTGGAGTATCAAATATGGGTGAAGTAATTTGTACTATGCTAAACTCAAATTTAAATGATGCCAAGATGCTTGAAGAAAAGGCTACAACTTTGGCTTTGGCTATGAAAGAGCTAACACAAGGCGCTAGCACTCAAGCAAATAGCTTACAAGAAAGTGCAGCAGCAGTTGAGCAAATGAGTAGCTCAATGAATGCCATCTCTCAAAAGACAGCTGATGTTATAAGACAAAGTGATGAAATTAAAAACATAATAACTATCATTAGAGATATAGCAGATCAAACAAACCTTCTAGCACTTAACGCTGCAATAGAAGCAGCAAGAGCTGGAGAGCATGGCAGAGGATTTGCAGTTGTTGCTGATGAAGTTAGAAAACTAGCAGAGAGAACTCAAAAATCTCTAGGTGAGATAGAAGCAAATACAAATGTCCTAGCTCAATCAATAAA
Organism: Campylobacter concisus; assembly: GCF_002912425.1. Classification (GTDB taxonomy): domain Bacteria; phylum Campylobacterota; class Campylobacteria; order Campylobacterales; family Campylobacteraceae; genus Campylobacter_A; species Campylobacter_A concisus_AH. Next base: position 13,060 of record NZ_POYR01000191.1, on the reverse strand, counting down.
TGAGATGAGTGAATCTATAAAAGAGCAAAGTGAAGGCATAAACATGATCAATCAATCAGTTGCTCAAATAGATAATCTAACAAAAGAGAATGTAGTAATTGCTAATAGAGCCAATGAAGTAACAAGCGATGTTGATAACATGGCTAAGACAATAGTAAGTGAAGTAAGAAAGAATAAATTTTAATCAAGCCACTTCATAAATCTTTATAAATTTCAACCTAGTTTAGACTGGGTTGGAATTTGTATATGTTTAAATTCTAAATCTTAAATTTAATGCTCAAGAACTATCTATCAAATTTTAAAATTTCTAATTACAAACCAAAAATATTTTTTATAAGAGAAACTCGAGTGAATTTTAAAATTTCATAAACGAGTAATTTCGGCTCTAAAATTTGAGCTAAGCGATAAGTGAAGCCAAATTTTAGTAGTCAATTCTTGCGAGTGAATGAAAATTTAAAATTTGCAAAGACAGCTTTAAATTTGACGTTGTTATATGCCAGCTCTATTTTTAAAATTTAAGAATACTTTTTGAAGGTAAAATTTAAATTTCTAGCTATTTATGCTTGGCTTCGTGCTCTAGTAGCCAAATTTTAGTTGGTAGGCCCTCGCCGCCTGAGTAGCCACCAAGCCCGCTGTGAGAGAGCACTCTGTGGCAAGGGACGATGATAGGCAGTGGATTTTTGGCATTTGCAGAGCCTGCTGCTCGGTAAGCGTTTTTGTGGCCTGCAGCAAGTGCTAGAGCTGCATATGTGGTCGTTTCGCCGTATGGCACTTTTTGCAAAACGTCATAAATTTTAGCTCTAAATTTGGTCGTTTTTATATCAAGTCTAACGCTAAATTTTTTAAGCTCGCCCTTAAAATAAGCCTCCAGTTCATTTAAACACAGCTTTAAATTTTCATCTTTTACCGCAACTTTTTCAAATTTATCTACAAAATTTATCTCACAAATTCCATTTTCGCTAGCAACGATTTCTAAAATTCCAATGGGTGATTTTAGGTAGGCTTTTGACACATTTACTCCTTGAAATTTGAAATTTTGGGCAAATTTTACTTTAGATTGTTTTGCTTTTTGATAAAATGCAAGCAAAATCAGCGATTTTAGACTAAAAACGAGCAAAATCACAAAGGAAATTTATGAGCTTTTTTACCGACTACGAAAAACACGTGAGTGAGCGAGAAAAAGAGGGCGTGCCACCGCTTGCGCTAAACGCCAAGCAAACAAGCGAAATTTGCGAGCTAATGAGACTTGCTGGCAGCTCTAGCGGCGATGAAAAGGCGCAAAACGAGCTAAAATTTCTTATAAATTTGCTCACAAATCGCATAAATCCTGGCGTTGATGATGCGGCAAAGATAAAGGCAGAATTTCTTGGCGAGGTGATAGACGGGCTCAAAATAGACGGCCTTGATGCGGTTCGTGCCATTAAAATTTTAGGCAAGATGCTTGGCGGATACAACGTAGAAATTTTGGTGCGAGCGCTAAAAAATAGTGACGAAACTATCGCACATGCTGCGGCAAATGAGCTAAAAAACATCATTTTGGTGCATGAACACTTTGACGAGATCGCAAAGCTATCAAATAGCAATAAATTTGCAAAAGAGGTGCTTGCTTCTTGGGCAAACGCGGAGTGGTTTACGCATAAAAAGCCACTTGATGAGTGCATAAAGGCAGTGGTTTTTAAAGTACCTGGCGAGACAAATACAGATGATCTAAGTCCTGCAAGCGAGGCCTACACAAGGGCTGATATACCGCTTCACGCAAAGGCGATGCTGGTTAAAAAGATGCCTGAGGGTTTAGAAATCCTAAAAGAGCTAAAAAGTCGCGGTAAGAGCGTGGCGTATGTTGGCGACGTGGTTGGCACTGGCAGCAGCAGAAAGAGCGGTATAAACTCTATCCAGTGGCACCTTGGCGATGAGATAGGGGGCGTGCCAAACAAAAAAACAGGCGGCATCGTGATCGGCACGACCATAGCTCCGATATTTTTTAACACAGCAGAAGATAGCGGCGCATTGCCGATAGTTGCAAACGTAAATGAGCTAGAAATGGGCGATGAGATAGAAATTTGGCCATTTAAAGGCGAAATTTACAAGCTTGCAGGCAATGAAAAAAAGCTTGTGGCAAATTTTAAACTTAGCCCAAACACGCTAAGCGACGAGATAAGAGCAGGTGGCAGGATACCGTTGATGATAGGTAGGCAGGTGACTAAAAAGGCTAGGGAGGTCTTGGGGCTTGGCGAGGAGCAAATTTTCATAAAGCCAGATCAGCCAAAAGAGCTAGGCGGTGGCTATACGCTCGCTGAAAAGATGGTTGGCAAGGCTTGTGGCAAGGCTGGCGTGAGAGCTGGGGCCTACGTGGAGCCTGAAATTTTGACTGTTGGCTCGCAGGATACCACAGGGCCCATGACTAGAGACGAGATAAAAGAGCTTGCTAGCCTTAGTTTTGGGGCGGATTTTGTCTTGCAAAGCTTTTGCCACACGGCTGCTTATCCAAAGCCAAGCGACCTTGAGATGCAAAAGAACTTGCCTAAATTTATGACGCTTCGTGGTGGTGTGAGCCTAAAACCAGGTGACGGCGTCATCCACTCGTGGCTAAACCGCATGGTCTTGCCTGACAGCGTTGGCACGGGCGGCGATAGTCACACGAGATTTCCTATTGGCATTAGTTTCCCAGCAGGCAGTGGCCTAGTGGCGTTTGCAGCGGTGCTTGGAATGATGCCACTAAATATGCCAGAGTCAGTTTTGATCAAATTTAAAGGCGAGCTAAAAGAGGGCGTGACGCTTAGAGATCTAGTCAATGCTATACCTTATTTTGCGATCAAAAAAGGGCTTTTAAGCGTTGAAAAGAAAAATAAAAAGAACATTTTTGCGGGCAAAATTTTAGAGATCGAGGGGTTAGAGAGCCTAAAAGTGGAGCAGGCATTTGAGCTAAGTGACGCTTCGGCTGAGCGCTCGGCGGCAGCTTGCGTGGTAAATTTAAGCGTTGAAAGCGTCGCGGAGTATGTTCGCTCAAACGTTGCGCTAATAGAGGCAATGATAAAAGCAGGCTATGAGAGCCATGAAACGCTGCTTAGACGAAAAGAAAAGATGCAAAAATGGCTGGAAAACCCAACTCTCTTAAGAGCCGACAAAGACGCAAGCTACGCTGAAATTTTGGAGATTGATCTATCGCAGATAGATGAGCCGATCCTCGCCTGTCCAAACGACCCAGACGACGTGGCGACGCTAAGTGAAATTTTAGCTGATAGCAAAAGAGCGCATAACATCGACGAGGTTTTTGTGGGTAGCTGTATGACAAATATCGGCCATTACAGGGCGCTAGCTAGAATTTTGGAGCGTGAGAGCAAGCTCACTACTAGGCTTTGGATCGCACCGCCAACAAAAATGGATAAAAAGACACTTGAAGATGAGGGCGTTTATGAGATATTTAAGAGGCTAAATGCTAGGACTGAGGTGCCAGGCTGCTCGCTTTGCATGGGTAATCAAGCAAGGGTGAACGACAACGCCGTCGTTTTTTCGACCTCGACTAGAAATTTTGACAACAGAATGGGCATGGGCGCAAAGGTCTATCTAGGAAGTGCCGAGCTAGCCGCTGTATGCGCGCTACTAGGGCGTTTGCCAATGGTTAGCGAGTATAAAAAGATAGTAAGAGATAGTCTTAGTTTAAACAAAGATCAAATTTATAAATACCTAAATTTTAATGAAATAAGCGAGTTTAGTATATAAATTTGTTACAATATCGCGAAATTTTAAGGAGCTTTGATGAAAAAAGTAGCTTTTTTTCTCTTTTTTAGCAGTTTTCTTTTTGTAAATTTACACGCATTAGAGTGCAGTGACCTTGCTAAAAAAGAGATCTTTAAAACTACTCCAAACGAGCTTGCTTACGCGAATGAGGGGCTATTTTATTGTGATGGCTCGCTTTTAAATTTAAAAGAGGTAAAAGAACTTTTTGATGCGAGTGTGGCTGTTAGAAGCGAGTCTCAAAGCTGCGTTGGCGAGGGCGTTTATAGAGAAAATTTAAATAAATTTAGATGGATCTTGCTAAAGGCTTCATTTGCTCCTGATATCTATGCAAAAGAGCTTGAAAAGCCAGAGGTCGCAGAAGCCCAAAAAGACGCTCAAATGGAGTACTTTAGATACTGGGCGAATGATAGCTTGTTTAACTTCTTAAAATATAAAAAATTCAGCGAAGCTTATAAAAATGCTCAAACTCCGCTGGTTAAATTTTATGAGGCTTTAGGTGTTGATAGTGCAAGTGCCGCCTACTACGCAACTAGCGTGATAAATGAGTTTTTAAACTTTAGCGTTGGCAAAAATGTAAATAAAGCTAAAATTTTAACTCAAGAGCAAAAGATGATGGCTCAAAAGCTAAGTCAAGACGAGCTTGCGAATTTGCTTTATTCTAAAAATTTCACTACCGCTGAGCTTACAAATTTACTTGATATCGCACTGCTAAATGACAAAAGTAGCGAGATGATAGAAGAGATCATAAGGCGCGGGGCGGATCTAAATTTAGGCGATGAGACGCCGCTATTTTTTGCCCTTAAAAATATAGAAAACGTTAAGCTTTTGCTAAAAAATAGAGCTGACGTAAATCACAAAAATTTTTTTGGCAAAAGTGCGCTTTTTTACGCTGTGCAGTTTGAGGATGCGCCTCTTTGCGAGCTTTTGCTAAAAAGTGGAGCCAATGCGAACGAGAGCTACATCGACGAGCAATCTAAGATGAATATGATAAATTTAGGCATGATGCAAGTAGAAGATACGTGCGGCCTAGAGCATACAAATAGAAGCGTTTTTATGCATGCAGCAGCTCACGCGACGCCTGAAATTTTAAAGCTTTTGATAGATAACGGTGCTGATATGAACGCCACTGATGATGCGGGATTTAACGCGCTTGATTATGCGATTAAAGATAAAAACGAAAAAAATATTAAATTTTTAGAAGAGCTTGGTTTAAAGCCAAATTTTAATTAGGAAGAGATATGAAAAAGACAGCTTTTGTGACAGGTGCGACATCTGGTTTTGGCGAGGCGATCGCTAGAAGACTCTCACAAGAGGGCTACAAGATAGTCGCTCTTGCAAGGCGCGAAGATAGGCTAAAAAAGCTTGCAAGCGAGCTTGGCGATACACACATCATCGTAGCTGACATACGTGATAAAAAGGCTGTTTTTGACGCAGTTGATAGCCTGCCTGATAAATTTAAAGACATCGAAGTGCTTGTAAATAACGCTGGGCTTGCCTTGGGACAAGAAAAGACGATAGACGCGAAGGTGGAGGACTTTGAGACGATGATAGATACAAACGTAAAGGGTCTTATCTACTCTACAAAGGCCGTTTTGCCGCTACTTTATAAGCAAGAAAAGGGCTATATCTTTAACCTAGGCTCGACAGCTGGCTCGTGGCCATATCCTGGTAGCAACGTTTATGGCGCTACAAAGGCCTTTGTAAAGCAGTTTAGTCTAAATTTAAGAAACGATCTAGTTGGCACAAATATCAGGGTGACAAACATCGAGCCAGGTCTTTGTAAGACTGAATTTAGCGAGGTTAGATTTAAGGGCGATAAGGCAAAGGCTGATAGCATCTATGAGCATACAAATTTCATCACAGCTGAGGATATAGCGACTATTTTGCTTAACTGCCTAAATATGCCTGAGAGTGTAAATATAAACAGGGTCGAAGTCATGGCGAACACGCAGACTTGGGCTGGACTTGCGATAGAAAAATTTTAAGGAGTTTATGTGAGACAAATTTTATTGTTACTATTTTTTAGTGCCGTACTTTTTGGCGTTGATCCAGAAGTCGCCAAAAGAAATGCACAAATTTACGGCGTTTTCACGCTTATACCGCCAGTTGTGGCCATAGCGCTTGCTTTTATCACAAAAGACGTTATATTGTCGCTATTTATCGGTGTTTTTAGTGGAACTTTTCTTATAAATATCGTTAATGAAAATGTCTTTATGGGCATCATCAAAGGCTTTACAGGCATCGTTTCAAGAGTGGTTGAGTCGATGGCTGATAGCACCGATGCTGGCATCTTGCTTCAAGTGCTTTGTATAGGCGGCGTGGTCGCACTTATCACAAAGATGGGCGGCACAAAGGCGGTTGCTCTTTGGCTTAGCAAAAAGGCAAAAACTGGTGTTTCAGCTCAAATTTCAACTTGGCTTATGGGTATTTTTGTATTTTTCGATGACTACGCAAACGCCCTAATCGTTGGTCCTATCATGAGACCAATAAGCGATAAATTTAAAATCAGCCGCGAAAAGCTAGCCTTCATCATCGACGCTACTGCAGCACCGATTGCAGGTATCGCTATCATCTCTACATGGGTCGGACTTGAGGTTTCGCTCATCGAAAAGGGCTATGAGCTTATCGGCGAGACAGGCATAAACGCTTATTCTATATTTATCGAGACCATTCCATATAGATTTTACAACCTCTTTATCTTGTTTTTCATCGTCTGTACAGCCTTGATGCAGCGTGAGTATGGCCCTATGCTAGCAGCTGAGAGACGCGCTAGAAGAGGCGAGCTTCACTCTGGCAAAACTCAAATTCAAGACCTTGAAGATAAGACTCTTGAGCCAAAAGAGGGCGTAAAACTAAGCGCTTCAAATGCCGTCGTGCCACTTCTTGTGCTAGTTATCGGCGCATTTACTAGCTTTTATTTTAGCGGTCTTGCTGCGCTTGAGGGCGACGCTCTTAAAAATGCCCTTGCAAATCCGCTCGCGTTTTCAACATTTAAAGATACTTTTGGCGCAGCTGACTCTGCTACATCGCTATTTCAAGCAGCGCTACTTGCTAGTATAGTAGCTATCACGATGGGCGTTTGGCGCAAAATTTTTGATGTAAAAGAGGCTATTAGCACGTGGGTAAAGGGTTGGAAAACTATGATCATAACAGTTGTCATCTTGCTTCTTGCTTGGAGCCTTAGCGCGGTTATCAAAGAGCTTGGCACTTCAAGATATTTGGTTGATTTGCTAAGTGATTCAACGCCTAAATTTATCTTGCCAGTGGCTGTTTTCATCCTTGGCTCATTTATCAGTTTCTCAACTGGCACCAGCTACGGCACAATGGGTATTTTGATGCCTCTTGCTATCCCGCTAGCTTATGCAGTGGGTAAAAACTACGGCTTAGATGGCGATGCGATGCACGCTTATATGATCGTAAATATCTCAAGTGTTCTAACTGGCGCTATCTTTGGTGATCACTGCTCGCCGATATCAGACACTACGATACTTTCATCAATGGGCGCAGGATGTAGCCACATCGATCACGTCTCAACGCAGATGATCTACGCACTTAGCGTTTGTGCGGTTTGTGTGCTTGTTGGCTACTTGCCAGTAGCACTTGGTCTTAGCGTTTGGATCGCACTTCCTTGCGGATTTTTAGCGATCTGGGCTTTGGTTAGATTTGCCGGTAAAAAAGTCGAAGAGAAAGCGGCATAAATTTGGACTGCAAATACCTAAAAGAGTGCGGATCATGCACTCTTTTTACCCCTTATAGTGAGCAAATTTCATTTAAAACTGATCTTATCAAGCAAAATTTCTCCCACTTTTACGAGGGTAAATTTGATGTTTTTAGCTCAAGCCCAAAGCACTACCGCACGAGGGCTGAGTTTGGCATCTGGCATGAGGACAGCAAGCTTAGCTATACGATGCACGCAAGCGAAAAAGGCAAAAAGGTCTTCATAGATGAGTGCCCAAAGGTTTGCGAGCAAATTTCACATCTCATGCCAAGGCTACTTGAGAGCTTGCAAGATGATGAAATTTTACGAACAAAGCTCTTTGGAGTGGAGTTTATCGCCTGTAAAAGCGGCACTTTAGTCACGCTTCTTTATCACAAAAAGCTTGATAGTGAGTTTGAAGCGGCGATGAAAATTCTAGCTAGCAAGCTTGATGTGATGATCCTAGCTAGATCACGTGGTCAAAAGCTGCTAAGTGGTGAGCTAAATTTAGTTGATGAGCTAAATGTTGATGGGCAAATTTATAAATTTAGCCTAAGTGAAAATGCCTTTATCCAGCCAAATAGAGCTGTAAATGAAAAGATGATAGCTTGGGCAAAAGAGTGCGTGCAAAGTGGCGCTGACCTGCTGGAGCTCTACTGCGGACATGGGAATTTTACCATCCCGCTTTCGTTTAAATTTAAAAACGTCCTTGCCACTGAAATTTCAAAAAGCTCGATCGCAAATGCCCTTAAAAACTGCGAGCTAAATGGGGCAGAAAATATCAAATTTTTGCGAATGGACGCTGATGAGCTGATGAGCGCATTTGCTGGTGTTAGGGAGTTTAATAGGCTAAAAGAGATAAATTTAAGCGGCTTTAACTTCTCGCACGTCCTTGTCGATCCACCTCGCGCAGGACTTAGTGAAAGTGTCATAAATTTTATTAGAAATTTCAAAAACATCATCTATATCTCGTGCAATCCAGAGACGCTAAAAGAAAATCTAAATGAGCTTACTAAAAGCCATAAAGTGATAAAATTTGCGCTCTTTGATCAGTTTGCCAACACTCATCATATCGAGTGTGGCGTGCTGCTAGAGGCAAAAGATAAATTTTAAAAGGAAAGTTGAAAATGGTTTCATTAAACAAAATAATCCAAGCAAAGATAACGATCGGTCACTTTGTAAATAAAACTCCGTTTGCGCTAAGTGCAAAACTTAGTAAAATTTTGGGCGCAAATGTCTATTTGAAAGAGGAAAATTTACAGCGAACTGGAGCTTACAAGATAAGAGGCGCTTACAATAAAATAGCTAGCCTAAGTGACGAGGAGCGAAAACGTGGCGTTGTGGCTGCAAGCGCTGGCAATCACGCTCAAGGCGTGGCGATAAGTGCAAAAGAATTTGGTGTGCATGCTTGCATCGTCATGCCAGAATCAACCCCGCTTCTAAAGGTAGCTGGCACGAAGGATCTTGGCGCTGAAGTGATCTTAAAAGGTGATAACTTTGATGAGGCGTATGAATTTGCAGTAAATTACGCCAAAGAAAAAGATATGACCTTTGTTCATCCATTTAACGATGAGTACGTCATGGCAGGGCAGGGCACTGTGGGTCTTGAGATGCTTGACGAGATAAGCGACCTTGATATGGTTATCGTGCCAGTTGGCGGTGGTGGGCTAGCTAGTGGCGTGGCAAGCTGTATAAAGCAAGTCAATCCAAAAACTAAAGTCGTTTGCGTCGGTGCAAAGGGCGCTCCAGCGATGTTTAACAGCTACGGCGCTAAAAAGAGCATAAACTCAAAGTCAGTTCGCACTATAGCCGATGGCATCGCTGTGCGTGATGCGAGCGAGATAACGCTTAAAAATATCGTTGAGTGCGTGGATGAGTTTGTGCAGGTCGATGATGAGGAGATCGCAACTGCGATTTTGTTCTTGCTAGAGACGCAAAAGATCGTAGTTGAAGGAGCTGGCGCAGCTGGCGTGGCAGCACTTATGCATGATAAGATCAAATTTAAAAAAGGTGCAAAGATAGGCGTGGTGCTAAGTGGCGGAAATATCGATGTGCAAGTGCTTTCTATCATCATCGAAAAGGGTCTTATCAAGTCTCACCGCAAGATGACCTTGCAAATCACGCTTGTAGATAAGCCAGGAGCGCTCATGAGCCTAACTGATAGTCTAAAATCAGCAAATGCAAACATCGTCAAGATCGACTACGACCGCTTCTCTACGAAGCTTGACTACGGCGATGCAAGCATCACTATCACGCTTGAGACAAAAGGGCTTGAGCATCAAGAAAAGATCAAAGATACGCTTAATAAAAACGGCTTTTCTTTCACTCAACTATTCTAAATTTATAAGCTCGCTACCTTTTAAAGTAGCGAGCATTTCTAACTAAAACAATATCTCAAATTTAGCATTTACGCTGTTTGATCTTACATCTTTAGCAAAAGCTCCAGTGTAAGAAAGGCCTAAATTTACATTTTTATAGACATTTGCTTTTATGCCAAGGCTAGCTGTGCCAAGGTTTTTAACCTCTTTGCCCTCTAGCTCTAGATATCCAGCATTTGCGACATTTACGCCGATAGTTGGTTTTGTATCGCCAACTAGTCTGTTATAGGCTAGATCAGCTTCAAATTTCATCTTAGTGCTACCTAGGCTAAATGGTACGCTAGGGTTTAGACCAAGGCTAAAAATGCCTAAATTTCTAGTTTTTTCATCAACATCCATTTTGAAAATTCCTACATTTTGGCTTGTGCTATCAGTTTTCATGCGTAGATAGCTTGCACCCATATAAGGATTTAGCGAGAAATTTTCTGTGTTAAAGCTAGTTAGGGCTAAATTTGCATAAGCATTAAGCGCTTTTTCTTTGCTCTTTATATGATCATTTGAGTAAAAGCTAGCTATTGTCGCACCATTTTGCGTTTTGCGCTTAGCATCTGTATATAAGACTCCAAGGTCTAGTTTTGTGCTAGCGATCTCGCTTTTTGTATAGATGCCGATGCTTTTGCCTTTTGTCTTATAAGCGTCGTCGCCGTCTTCTTTTACCTTTTCTGCGCTAGCGCCAAGAACGCCACCAAGTACAAATGCGTCATTTACACTGCCGTCAAATCCAAAAAGCTGTGTCATAGAGTTTGCTTTGATGTCATTAAATTTCATAGCATCAAACATGGTATTTGACCAAAATTTCATGCCGTTTGAGTCGCTCGCTCTTATGCCAAATGGATCAGATTCGTGGTTGATAACTGCATTTTTAAGCATGATGTTTTCTAACAAAAAAGCATTGTGCTGAGCTAAATTTGCCTCATTAGCAAATGTTTTTAGAGTTTGTCTTGCCTCTTTTGGCGTAGTGTAGATGAAGTATCTATAAAGATCGCTTGTGATGACTGCTGGTCTTCTTCTAAATGGTGAAGGAAGTAGCGCTGGCTGGTTAGCTGTGCTCTCTATGAGTTGTGCCACTTTCTTTTGGTTGTCATTAGCTGCGATGCTTGTCATTGTATTTTTTGACTTTTTAAGGGTGAGTTCTAATTTGTTGTCGCTATAGTTTTTACCAAGATCAAAAAATGCATACTCTTTTGAAAGGGTATCTTCGTAGCCTTTGAAATTTCCAGTTGCTGTAAATGTTTTTGATTTTGTGCTGTCGTTATAGAGCCTTTGCATGATCTCTAAGCTTGGCTCACTTATATTTATAAACGAGTTTTTCTCAAAGTTTAGATCTAAATTTGAAGCACCGTTTGAGACGATGTAGCTACCGCCTGATTTGATAGTGGCTTTTACTACGTCATTTGAGCTTTTTTTGGTCACTTCTACTAATGATAGTTGTAAGGTAAATTTATTTCTACTAACCTTTGGTACGCTCATTTGTTTTACAATTTCTAGTGCGCCGCCATTTTCTACTATCACATCGCTTGATTTTAAAGATTGGTTAAGAGCTGTGATCTTGCCGCCTTTTATTATAGTTTTGCCAGTGTAAGAGTTATCTCCTGCTAGGCTTAGTGTGCCTTGACCTCTTTTTATAAGAGTGCCTTCATAGCCCTCGCTTGCTCTTAGCTCTCTTGCTCTTTCTCTAGCATTACCTATCTCAAGTTCAGCTTTTTGCTCTGGTGTTAAATTTGCTATTTTCTCTAGCTCAGCCTTGCGCTTGGTCCAGATTTTAGCCTCTGCATCATCTTCTGTTTTTCTAAATTTGATAGCCACATCGCTTATGTTGTTTGAGTAGATATCATCGCTATTTAAATTTACATCAAATACTCCTAGAAGCTGACCTGGTCCAAACATCGCCTTATATAGATCCACTACGCCCCAGCCCCAGCGCTCATCAGGCACTCCAAGCGCAGCAGTAAAGCCTGAAATTTTTCTTGTATCAGCTGGCTCTTTGAAATCATCATGAATCTGCCTTGCAGTAGTTAGTAGCACCTCTCTTATCTGGGCGTTATTCATATATGGGTATCTTTGCATGATGACACCAAGCGCGCCAGTGACGTGTGGAGCTGCCATTGAAGTACCGCCTTTTGTGCCGTAGTCTGCTTTGCCAGTTTTTAGATCAACGACGGTTGAGTATATAGGTTTTGCAGGTGCTGCCACGCTCCACCATTTTGAGTGACCAGGTGTGTTGTAGCGCTGCGTGTCGCCCTCTAACTGACCAGTGACATTTAGCCAGTACTTCTCAGCATCAGGTCTAAAGTATGGGAGCATCGCTCTTGTATATGACTCTTTCATCCCGTCTCTGTTGCCAGCAGTAAAAATTTGGATGACACCATATCTTGTAGCGACCTCATAGGCTGCATCTAAGAAATTTTTGCCATTTACTACAAATGGATAGTAGCTTTTATAGGCAGCATCAAGATCTTTTATGTCTAGGTTGTTGCCACCATCATATCCAGTAGCACCTTCATAGGCTTTGTAAAATTTGCGGTTTGAACCCCAGCTGTTATTTATCGCTCTAGCTCCACTCTTTGCTAGTCCCTCGTAGGATTTTAAAAAGAAGTTGTAGTCTTGATTTGGACCATATGTCATACCGTCAGTGCCGCCAGTATTGCCCATTATAAGCCTTGAGTCAAATGCTACGCCGTGCATGCCCACACCATCTCTTGAAGCAGCTATGCTGCCAGCTACGTGAGTGCCGTGAGAGTCGTTTACTCCAGCTATCCAGTCGCCATCTATGCTAAATTCCTCATCTTTTTTAAAGTCACCAAAGTCTTTTTTATTTTTATCTCCGCTACCTTTTTTAAGAAGAGGTGAGTTGCCATACTCAGTATCGGGGTATCTTTGACCATCTTTATAGTAGCTACCAGAAACTTTTAGCGCACTTACTCTGCCATCACTAAATTCTGGATGGCTAAGTAGCACTCCAGAGTCCATCACACCAAGCGTTACTCCTTTGCCAGTTGCTCCAAGAGCGTAGGCAACGGCTGCGTTCATATTCACTAAACCCCAGTCGGCTTTGTACTCATCGCTTTGCCAGCTTTTTATATCGCCAAATTTACCTCTGTTTTGCTCACTGGCACTTAGTTGATTAGCAAGCAAAAGAGTGCAGCAAGCAACGCTTAAAAGGATGCACTTTTTGCTTGAAACGGATCTTTTCATATCTCGTCCTTTGCATAAAATTTAAACCAATTCTAAAAATGGTCCTTATACA
>NZ_POYR01000190.1:0-15738 GCF_002912425.1 Campylobacter concisus | reverse complement strand
ATTTTAAATCAAGTATTTAATAAGATGAACATAAGCAAAGACGCGGTCGAGCTTGAGATAAAAAGCAAGATCTCGTCACTCCCAAGCAGCTCAAACGTCACAAAAGATAACGTTTCAGTTTCAAGAGAGCTTATAAATTCACTTGAAAATGCAAAAGCTTTAATGGTAAGTATGGGCGATAGCTACATAGCTGTTGATACATGGATCATCTCGGCTCTTGAGCTTAGTGAGATCAAACAAATTTTAAGCAAATTTTGCGATATCTTAGAGATCAAAAAGAATCTTGAGAGCATAAGAGGTGGTAAAAAGATAGATAGCCAAACTGGCGATGATACCCTTGATAGTTTAGAGAAATTTGGTATCGATCTAACGCAAAAAGCGCTAAATAAAGAGCTTGATCCAGTCATCGGACGTGATGAAGAGATCACTAGGATGATGCAAATTTTAATAAGAAAGAGCAAAAACAACCCTATTTTGCTTGGTGAGCCAGGTGTTGGTAAAACAGCCATCGTTGAGGGGTTAGCTCAAAAGATAGTCGCTCGCGATGTGCCAACAAGCCTTGCAAATAAGCGTGTCATCGCGCTTGATATGAGCGCAGTTGTGGCTGGTGCAAAGTATAGAGGCGAGTTTGAAGATAGGCTAAAAGCTGTCATCGACGAGGTTAAAAAAGCTGGCAATATCATACTTTTTATAGATGAAATTCACACTATAGTTGGAGCTGGTGCGAGCGAGGGAGGAATGGACGCTGCAAATATCCTAAAACCAGCTCTTGCACGTGGAGAGCTTCACGCTGTTGGTGCGACAACATTAAAAGAGTATAGAAAATACTTTGAAAAAGATGCGGCACTTCAAAGACGTTTTCAACCAATAGATGTCAAAGAGCCAAGCGTAAATGAGGCACTTCAAATTTTACGTGGTATAAAAGAGCGTCTTGAAGTTCACCACGGCATCACGATAACAGATAGTGCGCTAGTTGCCGCAGCAAGGCTAAGCGACCGCTACATCGCAAACCGCTTCTTGCCAGATAAGGCGATAGACCTTATAGACGAGGCAGCAGCTGAGCTTAAGATGCAAATAGAGAGCGAGCCATACGAGCTTTCAAAGATAAAACGCGAGATTGTAACGCTTCAAGTAGAAAAAGAAGCGCTAAAGATGGAGGATGCGGATAAAAACAAAGAAAGACTTGGCGAGATCGAAAAAGAGATAGCTGATCTAAATGAGAAAAAGCTAGCGCTTGATACTAAATTTGAAAACGAAAAGGCTGTTTTTGGTGGAATTTCAAAAGCAACAAAAGAGATCGATAGCTTAAAATCACAAGCTGAGATAGCAAAAAGAAATGGCGATCTTCAAAAGGCTGCCGAGATAGAATACGGCAAGATAGCTGACGCTAAAAAGCACAAACACGAGCTTGAGGAAAAATGGGAGCACATGAAAAAAGAGGGCGTGCTTCTTAAAAATCAAGTCGATGAAGAGCTTGTGGCTGAAATTTTGAGCAAATGGACTGGAATTTCAGTTAAAAAGATGCTAACAAGCGAAAAAGAGAAATATCTGCGCATCGAAGAGCATCTAAGAGAGAGTGTTGTCGGTCAAGATGACGCACTGCACGCACTTGCACGTGCTGTTAAGAGAAACAAAGCTGGACTAAATGAGGGTCAAAGGCCGATTGGTTCATTTTTATTTCTTGGACCAACAGGCGTTGGTAAAACTCAGTCAGCTAAGGCTTTGGCTAAGTTTTTATTTGACGATGAGAAGGCGCTTATCCGCTTTGATATGAGCGAATACATGGAAAAACACAGCGTGAGCAGGCTACTTGGTGCGCCTCCAGGATATGTAGGCTATGATGAGAGCGGCCAGCTAACAGAGGCAGTTCGCAGAAGACCATACTCAGTCATACTTTTTGACGAGGTTGAAAAGGCACACAAGGATGTATTTAACATACTTTTGGGCATTTTAGATGATGGACGCGCGACTGATAACAAAGGTGTAACGGTTGATTTTAAAAATACGATCATCATTTTAACTTCAAACATCGCTTCAAATTTCATAATGGAGCTAAAGGGCGAAGACCGCGATGTAGCTGTTAAAAACGAGCTTAAGAACTACTTTAAACCTGAGTTTTTAAACCGCCTTGATGATACGATCATCTTTAATCCTCTAAACGAAGAGGGCCTAATCTCTATCGTTGAGATCATGTTTAAAGATCTTGAAAAAACTCTACGCAACCGCGGTATCAAGGCAGTTTTAAGCGAAGAGGCTAAGAAATTTATCGCAAAAGCTGGCTTTGACATAGTTTATGGCGCAAGACCTCTTAGAAGAGCGCTTTATGAGCTAGTTGAGGACAAGATCGCTGATATGATTTTAAAAGATGAGCTTGAAAGTGGCGATGAGATCACCATTGATAGCGACGGTGAGAAGATCATCATTAAGAAAAAATAACTTCAAATTTACTTGGCAGGTTGGACCAACTTGCCAAGCCTACTATAAATTTAACTAATATCCTTATTTGATCTGTAATAAAATATAAAAAATAGCACACAAAGCATCGCTATAAAGGCAAAAACTATCAATGTGCTATCTTTAAATGAGCTTAAAAACATGCCATTTGTATTCATACCAAAAAAGCCAGTGATGAAATTTAGCGGCAAAAATAGAGCCGAAATGAGCGTCAAAAGATAGATGTTTTTATTTATCTTGTCGTTTTTAGCGCTTTGTATAAATGTATAGATATCTTCGACCCTGCAGGCATATTCGTTAGCTATGGTCTTAAAGACACTTGCTTCGTGGATGCTGTTTTTAAGCTCTTTTTTAAGACCTTGCTGCTCACTTTGGCAGATCGCAAGAGCTTCGTAAAAGTGTGAAATGCTATTTTGAAATTTCCTGATCTCATACTTTAAAAAGTGGTGTCTTTTTATAAATTTGTCAAAATTTTTTTGGCTAGCATAAATTTTCTCATACTCATTTAGCTCGTCTTGGTGCTCTAAAATTTTATTTGCGTATTCATTGCAAATCCCCTTAACAGCTGCTTCAAACGCGCTTTTGTCGCATTCATGCTCAAGATCTTCTTTGTAAATTTTGCCATCTTTAAATAAAAATTTAAAAACTTGCTTTTGCGATGATGAGATGAGCGTGATGTAGTCAAATGCATCTCCATAAAAATATCCACAAAGTGCGCTTTTATAGCTCATCTGCGCTCCTTTTTGCGTAGAAATTTCGCTTAAATTTAGCAAATTCGCCAACCTCTATCGCCTCTCTCATCTCTTTCATCAAATTTAGATAGTAGTGCAGGTTGTGAAGGCTCGCTAGTCTAAAAAATGTGAGCTCCCTAGCCTTAAAAAGGTGGTTTAGATAGCCTCTGGAGTAGCGCTTGCAGGTGTAGCACTGACACTGCGGATCTATCGGAGCGTGGTCGTTTATAAATTTGGCTGATTTTATATTTATCTTGCCAAAGCTAGTAAAAAGTGTGCCGTTTCTTGCGTTTCTTGTTGGCATAACGCAGTCAAACATATCAACGCCTCGCTCCACGTTTTCGACCAAGTCTTCTGGTGTGCCAACGCCCATTAGATAGCGCGGTCTTAGCTCATCCATAAATGGCATAACCGCCTCAACCGTGTCATACATCGCCTCGTTGCTCTCGCCAACGCTTAGCCCACCTATGGCAAGGCCGTCAAATGGCATCTCGTTTAGTGCCTGCGCACAAAATTTACGTGCCTCATAGTCGGTGCCGCCTTGGACGATACCAAAGATATTTTGCTGCAAGCCAACGCCATTGCTTTGCATAAATTTGTGATAATCAATCGCCTCTTTTGCCCATTTTATCGTTCGCTTTATGCTTAGATCTATCCTTTTTGGCTCAGCAGGCAATGCAACCAAATCATCAAGTATCATCATGATGTCGCTGCCTAGGTCATACTGCGTGTCAAGGACGGATCTTGGCGTGAAGTAGTGCGTGCTACCGTCGATGTGGCTTTTAAATTTTATCCCGCCATCGTCGTTTTTGGTGTTTGACCTAAGCGAAAATGCCTGAAATCCGCCGCTATCAGTTAAAAACGAGCGATCAAATTTAGAAAAGCCGTGAAGTCCACCAAACTCACGCACGACCTTGCTGCCAGGGCGCAGATACATGTGGTAGGTGTTTGCTAAAATTATCTTTGCGTCTAAAATTTCACTCATATCAAAGGCATCTAGGCTTTTAACTGCGCCAACCGTGCCAACTGGCATGAAAACTGGCGTTTGTATCACGCTGTGAGCGGTTGCTAGGACGCCTCGCCTTGCATTGCCATCTTTTTTTATAACTTCAAATTTCATCTAAGTCCTAAATTCTTGATTTTTTATTTTAACAAAAATTATAATATAATCCAGAAATTTTAAGGCAAAGGAACTTTTTGCAAAAGAGAAATGATATCGTTTTTACCGAAGCAAACGGCACTGCGACCATAAAATTTGCAGGCGAGTTTAGCTATAAAGACGCAAAAAATTTACAAAGCATTTTTAAAAAAATCCAAAAGCTTAAAGGCAATGTTAAATTTGACTTTAGCGAGCTAAAGAGCATTGATTATGCTGTTTTGATCCTTTTAAAAAACACGCTAAATGGCAAGAAATTTGAGATCATCACAAATGATGAGAAGATAAAGGCGATGAGCGATCTTTTAAATGACGAGAAGATCGATTTTAAATATATGCCGCCTCACAATAGCCTAAATTTTTTCTCACGATTGGGGGAGAAAATTTGCGAGGGATTTGTAAATTTGCTTGAGTTTGGCTCGTTTTTGGGCGAGTTTTTGATAAAGAGCGTAAGGATTTTATTTAATCCTGCAAATTTAAGGTTTAGAGAATTTAGCAACTATATAAAAGATGGCGGCGTAAATGCCGTTTTCATCGTATCGCTCACCGCTTTTTTGATAGGCGTTGTGCTTGCTTATCTTGGCAGTGCGATGCTTGCAAGCTTTGGGGCAAGTATATTTATAGTTGAGATCATGGGCATGCTAACGCTTAGAGAGGTCGCTCCGCTCATCGCTGCTATCGTCGTGGCGGGTAGGTCGGCCTCCAGTTTTACCGCTCAAATTGGCGCTATGAAGTTAACTGAGGAGATAGACGCGATGAAGACGATGGGTTTTGAGCCCTTTAACTTCTTGGTGCTGCCGCGCATCATCGCCATGGTGCTTTGCGTGCCAGTCATCATCTTTATAGCTGACGGCATAAGCATTTTAGGGCAGATGATCATTTGTCAAACTATTCTTGACATCAGCTTTAGCGACTATCTCAATAGATTTCGCGAGATGGTCGAGCTTAGACACTTTGCTGTTGGCATGATAAAGGCTCCGTTTTTTGGCGCTGTAATAGCGATCATTGGGTGCATGAGGGGATTTGGCGTTAGCCAAAACGCCCAAAGCCTTGGAGCGATGACAACTGTTAGCGTTGTAAATGCGATATTTTGGGTCATCGCGCTTGATGCATTTTTTGCGATAATTTTTATGTGGCTAAAGATATGAACGAGATAATAGTTGGAAAAAACATAACGACAAGTTATGGCGATAAGATAATGCACGATAACGTGAGCTGGAGTATCAAAGAGGCTGAAATTTATGGCTTTTTAGGCGGTAGTGGCGCTGGTAAAACCACACTTATGAAGACGATGATATATCTAAAAAAGCCAAGCAAGGGCGATATATTTTTTGACGGCGTCAATATGTGGAAAAGTAGCCCCAAAGAACAGCAAGAGATCAAGCTGAAAAGCGGGACGATGTTTCAGTTTGGAGCGCTTTATAGCTCGATGACGATACTTGATAATGTGGGCGTTTTACTCCATGAGTACTCTAAATTTAACAAGCGTCAGATCGATGAGATAGCGATGTTTTGGATACAAAAAGTTGGGCTTAAAAAAGAAGTTTCTATGCTCTATCCAAGCGAGCTAAGTGGCGGTATGAAAAAGCGTGCTGCGCTTGCAAGAGCCTTAGTGCTAAGTCCTAGGGTGCTATTTTTGGACGAGCCAAATAGCGGCCTTGATCCAGTTAGCTCGCGCCAGATGGATGCGCTAATAAAAGAGCTTCGTGATAGCATCGGCGTGACCGTTGTCATGGTGACGCATGATGCTGATAGTATTTTTGATATTTTGGATAGATTTTTGATAATAGATAACAAAAAGATAGCCTTTGAGGGAAATATAAAAGAGCTTGAACATCTTGAAAATAACCCGCTTGAAGAGCTATTTAAAATGAGGAAAAAGTAGATGGAAAATAGAAATTCTTATACCATTGTTGGCATGTTTTTCATAGCCTGCCTTACAGCATTTGCGATATTTATCTGGTGGATGACTAGCAAAAATAACACAAAGGTTGATTTTAAGGAGTATTACATCCACACGACTGAGCTGCCAAGCGGATTAAAGGTGGATTCTACGGTTAAATTTATCGGCGTGCCAGCAGGAAGCGTTAGTGATATAAATTTTGTCGATGATAAAAACGCTCTTATAAACATCACGATGAAGATAAGAGAGGATCTGCCTATCAAGGCTGATAGCGTGGCAAGCATCGAAGTTCAGGCTATTAGTGGCGTGGCAAGCATAAATATAAGCCGAGGCACGAAGGATTTTAAACCAGGCGATAAGCCTATTTTAAAGCTTGAAGAGAGCCTTCTTTCAAAGCTCGGAAACAACGCAGAGAACATAACTTTTAAGATAAATCAAACCCTTGATAAGGTTGATGGCTTTTTCTCGGCTGAAAATATTGCTCATATCGAGTCTATCCTAAGAAATATCGATAAATTTACACAGGTTTTAACCGATGAAAATGGTCTAAGCGAGGTTGATAGCATCGTTAAAAATGTAAAAAATTTCACCGATAGTTTAAACAAAACCGACACAAAAGAGCTTGCTAAAAATTTAAACACACTAATCGCCAGTGCAAATTCAGTCTTTAAATCAGCAAATTTGGCTGTCACTGGATATAGCTCGCTTCAAGATATCGTTACTCAAAAGGTAAAAAACGGCGAGTATGACCTTAGAAACACGGTCTCTCCGCTTCTTAGAGAGGCTAGCGAGTTTTTAAATGGATTTGACAAGACGCTACGTGAGTTTAGAGGTGCGCTTCAAAGACTTGAGGACAATCCTTACGAGTTTTTCTTCACAAATCCAGTGCCAAATGACAAAGGAGATAAAAAATGAGAAATTTAATCTTTCTAGCGGCTGCATTTTTATTTTTTGGCTGCTCGCTAAAGACCGACGTGCCACAAGCTACGATGTATGAGATACACTACTCAAACAAGGAGTGCTCGGCTGAAAACAAGCAAAAAGAGCTAAAAAATGTCTTCATCGAAAACGTGAGCGCCCTTGATATGGTCGATACCAGAAAGATCCTAATCGTCGCTGAAAATAACAAGATAAGATATTTGACAGACGCTAAATTTGTCTCTGAGCCAAGTGAGATGGTCTATAAATCACTCGTAAAAGGACTATACTCAAACTGCGCTGCAAAGCCGATATTTTCACCAAATGCAAAGGATCTTAGGCTAAAAGTTAGTATCATCTCACTTCAAATAAGAGGCGACAAGGCCGAAGTTTCGCTAGCTTACGAGCTATTTAACGCAAACACCTCGCTCAAATCAGGCATGATAACAAAAGAAATTTTCTGCCCAGACCCAAGGTCAAGCACTATTTTTGATACGATCAACAAGGCTACAAATTTAGCTATCGACACACTTATCTCTGAAATTATCTCTTAAAAACTTTTTGGCTGTAAATTCCTAAATTTATAGCCAAAATAGCTTATTTTAAAGACCTTTTGTTATAATGTGGCTTTAAATACGGAGAATTAATGAAGAAAATTTTAATAATCGCAGATGGAGCTTTTGCAAGAAATTTTTTAGATAGACTTCTTGGAGCAAAGTCAAATTTACACCACTATATAGTCGTTTCGAGCGAAGACCTTAGTCAAAAGGCAAATTACGAAAATTTTACATTTTATCAGTTTGACCCAACAAGCCTTTCAAAGCTAAAGAGCATAAGCGACGGCTATTTTAGCCAGTTTTGCATCGTGAGTGACAATGAAAAAGAGGCGGTTGCTGTTTATGAAAATTTAAGACAGATCAGCACAAAAACAGAGACCATTTTTATGAACTCATGGGAGCTAGATGAAAAGTGCAAGGAGACTTTCGCGAGTGATAAGCATCTAAGCGTGGTTGATATAAGAGATATCGCAGCTTCAAGGCTCATGGACTATCTGCCAGACATGCCTGTATATGCTGATAATATCGGCTTTAGCGAGGGCGAGATCATGGAGGTTAAGGTGCCTATTGGCAGCTCATATATGTATCGCCATGTAAGCTCGATCGCTCAAAAAAGATGGCGGATAGCGCTTATTTACAGAGGTGCTGAGATCATCTTGCCAAAGCCAAATACAATGATCCAACCAAGCGATATCTTGCTAATCGTTGGCGATCCAAACGTGCTTCAAAATGTTTATCGTTCGATAAAACGCGAAAGCGGGCAGTTTCCAAGTCCATTTGGTAGCAATATCTACACTTTAATAGATATGAGATCAATGAGCAAAGAGCGCGTTAGCAAGCTCATAAAAGATAGCCTATATGTGCATTCAAAGCTAAATAACAAACGTCTTATTTTTAGAGTGATAAACCCAACTTTAGGCGAAAATTTAGAGACACTAAAGGCGATAAAAGAGAAAAATATCCTTGTTTTGATGGATTATTTTAACAGCGATAACAAATCGATAAAAGATGACGTTTTAAAACACGACATCGGACTAATTATAAGCGATGATAGATACTTTTTTAAATTTCAAAAGCTATTTTATGAGCTTAAAATCCCAGTGCTAAAAACGGGTAAAATTTTGCTCTCAAAGGTAAAAGAGGGCGTGATACTTGGCGATCAAAGCCAAGAGGTCGAAAATCAATCAGCTGTCATCACAGACTGCTGCGCGCAGCTTGATTTGGAGATGAGATTTTACTATTTTGATAACAAGCATAGCGACGATGAGGCGTTAAAAGAGCACTTTGAGAGCATTAGCACGCTCTTTTCAAAGCGCATAAAGATAGAAAATCATAGCCTCAAAAACCCGCTAGTGAAGCTAAAAGGCACAAATGATCTGCTTCATTTTGTGATGTTTAGCAAGAGCGTGGCAAATGGCAGCGCTTTTGCCTTTTTATCGACAAATTTAAATAGACTTTATAAAAAACTAAGCCAAAACGCACAGCTTTTTGTGCCAGTAAGTGAGTAGAAAATGCAGATAAATTTAAACCTTAAGGAAAAGGGCTCAATCTATAAAATTTATATAAATGAGCTTGAGAAGTTGGAGCTAAAAGGCAAGGTTGGCATCGTCACAAATGCCAAAGTGGCGGGGCTTCACCTTGAAAAGCTACTTAGTGTTTTAAAGTGCGATGAGAAATTTATAATTAGCGTGCCAGACGGCGAAGAGTATAAAAACCTTGAGACGATAGGGCAAATTTTAGAGCAGCTTTTTGTTAGTAAATTTGACCGAGCATCTACGCTCATAGCTCTTGGCGGCGGCGTCATAAGTGATATGACCGGCTTTGCGGCAAGCATCTATGAAAGAGGGATAAACTTCATAAATATCCCAACCACGCTTCTAGCACAAGTCGATGCAAGTGTGGGCGGAAAAACGGGCGTAAATAACAAATTTGGTAAAAATTTAATTGGCTCATTTTATCAGCCAAAGGCTGTTTTTTGCGAGATAAATTTCTTAAAAACATTGCCAAAGAGAGAATTTGCAGCTGGCGTTGCTGAGGCTTTAAAGATGGCGATAACTTTTGATAAAGAGATGTTTAGCTGGCTAAAGGGCGTAAATTTAGACGATGAAAATTTGGCAAAGCTAGTTGAAAAGTCGATAAATTTAAAGGCTAGGGTAGTCGAGCAAGATGAGAAAGAAAAGGGGCTAAGAGCCATGCTAAACTACGGTCACACCTTTGCTCACGTCATAGAAAATGAGACAAATTACAAGGAATTTTTACACGGCGAAGCGGTGGCGATAGGTATGAATATGGCAAATCGCCTAAGCGTTAGACTAGGTCTCATGAGTGAGGCGCAGGCAGAAGATATCAAGCAGGTTTTAGTGAAATTTGATCTGCCTGTAAGCTACAAAATAGAAAATGAATATGCATTTTACGAGGCGTTTTTTATGGATAAAAAGACAAAAGGTGATAAGATAAATTTCATCATCGCAGATAAAATCGGCAGTGCGATCATCAAAAATGACGTCAAAAAAGAGGACGTTTTAGAAACTTTGAGAGAATTTAAATGAAAAAGATCCTAGTTTTCCTACTTTTTTGCTTTGCGCTCTACGCTGAAGAAAACGCTACGCTTGAGCAAAATGTCTCACAAAATTTACAAAATAGCGAGCTTATAAAAGAAATTTCAAACCTAGATAACTCCCTAAAAAACAACATCTGGATCACAAGATACGCCAACTACAACACCTATCAAAAGCTTCTTGATGAGCTAGAGCAAAATGAAAATGAGCTTAAAAAGCTTGATAAAGGCTCAAAAAGAGGTGGCGATCTCATAAAGAGAAGTCAAACTCTAAAAGAGCAGATAAATTTGCTAAAAGAGTATGAGAAAACGCCATTTTCAAATATGCTAGCAGCCCCAGAAATGGAGACGCCGCCTAGGATAAATAGCCCAGTTGCGCTAATATCTGGCTTTTCATACATCAAAAAGATAAGAAGCGACAAGATCGAGTACCAAAGGCACATCAAAGAGCTTGACACCTTGCTTGAAAAGCTTGAAGCAAAAGAAAATTTGCTAAATAGGCTAAATTTGATAGATGACAGCGAGCAAAATAGAGCAAGTCTAAACCTTGCAAAGCAAGAGATAGGCGACTTCAAAGCGGCAAAACAGATCGCTGATACCACTTATAGCGTCTATGAAAAAAGGGCTGATGAAGCGATAAATTTGACGACATCTGACATTAAGGCTCAGTTTTTAAGCATGGGCTACACAGCCATCGTCATCCTTTTAACGATCGGACTAACATTTATCGCTAAATTTATCGTTAAAAGAACGATCACGGATAACGAGAGATTTTACACGGTCAATAAATTCTTAAACGTGCTAAACATCACCGTTATCATCATAATTTTGCTCTTTTCATACATCGAAAACGTCACATATCTAGTCACCGTGCTAGGTTTTGCCTCAGCTGGTATCGCCATCGCGATGAAGGATATGTTTATGAGTATGCTTGGCTGGATGGTTATCATGTTTGGTGGCACGATCCACGTGGGAGACCGCGTAAGAGTCTATCACGACGGGAGCGAATTTGTGGGCGATGTGATAGACATTTCACTACTTCGCCTAACCGTTTTTGAAGACGTTAGCTACTCTACCTATAAGACAAACCGCCGTGCAGGTAGGATCATCTTTGTGCCAAATAACTATATCTTTACAGACCTCATCGCAAACTACTCACACTACGGCATGAAGACCGTTTGGGACGGCATAGATGTCGTGATAAGCTTTGATAGTAATCACAAAAAGGCCGCTTATCTAGCAAAAAATATAGTAAAAAAATATTCAAAAGGCTATACAGACATCGCAAAACGCCAGATGAACAAGCTAAGAAGCCAGTACAGCATCAAAAATCCAAATGTAGAGCCAAGAATTTATACATTTTTTGAGCCTTATGGCATCAATATCTCATGCTGGTATATGTCTAACTCATACGCCACGCTCGCTCTAAGAAGCACGATAAGCGCTGAGATAATCGAGGCATTTTTGGCTCACGATGATATAAAGATAGCTTACCCAACGCAAACTATGTTTATAGGCAAGAAAGAAACGCCAAGCGATCACGTAGCTCACGCTGAGCAAGAGGGTGAAAATATCTAATGCAAAAGATATTTTTTAAGACATTTGGATGCCGCACAAACATCTATGATACCGAGCTTTTAAAGAGCTACATCAAAGACTACGAGATCACAAACGACGAAGAGGTCGCTGATATCGTCGTGATAAACTCATGCACCGTGACAAACTCGGCTGATAGCGGCGTCAGAAACTATATAAATGGCGTAAAAAGGCGCGGGGCAAAGGTCATACTAACAGGATGTGGGGCGGTTAGTAAGGGCAAAGAGCTGTTTGCAAGCGGAATTTACGGAGTGCTGGGAGCTAGCAAAAAGAACGATCTAAACGAGCTTTTAAAACAAGAAAAGCCCTTTTTTGAGCTTGGAAATTTAAACTCGGTCGATAAAAACATCGTCACAAACTACGAAAATCACACAAAGGCCTTTATAAAAATTCAAGAGGGTTGCAACTTTAACTGCAGCTACTGCATCATCCCATCAGTGCGCGGCAGAGCTAGGAGCATGGACGAGGCGATGATCTTAAAAGAAGCTAGAATTTTAGCTCAAAATGGCTATAATGAGCTCGTTCTAACTGGCACAAACATAGGCAGTTACGGCAAGGATACAAATAGCTCTCTTGGCAAACTGCTAGCAAATTTAGGCAAAATTTCAGGCATCAGACGCATAAGACTTGGCAGTATCGAGCCAAGCCAGATAGATGAGAGCTTTAGGGAAATTTTAAAAGAGGAGTGGTTGGAGCGTCATCTACACATCGCACTTCAGCACACGAGCGAGGCGATGCTAAAGATCATGCGCAGGCGAAATAACGCATTTAGCGACTTAGAGCTTTTTAATGAACTAAGCTCACTTGGCTTTGCTTTGGGGACTGACTATATCGTGGGTCATCCAGGTGAGAGTGAAGAAATTTGGGCAGAGGCGGTAGAGAATTTCAAGAAATTTCCTATCACACATCTGCACGCTTTTGTCTATTCGCCTAGGCGTGATACGCACTCAGCGACGCTAAAAAGCGACGTTAGCGGCGACGTGGCAAAGAGTAGGCTCAAAATTTTACAAGGCATTGCTTTGCAAAATAATGAAAATTTTAGAAAAAAACGTAACGGGACTTTAAAAATTTTAGTCGAGCAAAAAAACGGCGACTTTTACGAAGGCTTTGACCAGTTTTACAACAAAGCTAAAATTTCTAGTCAAAAAGATATAACAAAAGAGTGGTTGGAGGTAAGCGAATATGAAATTAAGCCAGATGCCAATTATGCAAAAATTTAAATTTAACAAGAAAAACATCCTGATAATAACCGCTGTGGCTCTGATAATAGCGCTACTTTTTGCTGTGAGCAAAGAGCCACGAAACATCACCTACTCGCAATATATGCAACTAATGGATGGAAATTTCATTGATAAAGCGGTCATTGACGAAGACGAGGTCATCCTCTATGCGCAAAATAACCGCTTTGCCATCATAAAAGAGGGCATAGACATAAAAGAGCTCATCAAAAAGGTCCCAGTCGAGCGAAGCGTGCAGTATATCACTCCTGGCATGGTCTGGGGAAGCATCATCTTTGTTTGCCTTGTGCTTTGGTACTCCTATATTTTTAGGGCTATTAAGAAAAAAGAGGAGAGCCTTTTAAGCAAAAAGGACGGCGCTTTTGAGATAGAAAGCGTGCTAAATCAAAATGCGATGCCAGTCATCTCAAACGTGAGATTTAGCGATGTGGCAGGCATTAGCGAGGTCAAAAGCGAGCTTAGTGAGATAGTTGATTTTCTTAAAAATCCACAAAAATATAGAAATTTTGGTATCAAAATGCCAAAAGGCGTGCTAATGATAGGCCCTCCAGGCGTTGGCAAGACGCTTGTGGCAAAGGCAGTCGCTGGCGAGGCAAATGTGCCGTTTTTTTACCAAAATGGCGCAAGCTTTGTGCAAATTTACGTCGGCATGGGCGCAAAAAGAGTTAGAGAGCTCTTTAGCAGAGCCAAATCCTACGCACCATCAATCATCTTTATCGACGAGATAGACGCCGTTGGCAAGAGTAGGGGTGGCACTAGAAACGACGAGCGAGAAGCCACGCTAAATCAGCTGCTAACCGAGATGGACGGCTTTGAAGATAACTCAGGCGTTATAGTGATAGCTGCAACAAATAGGATCGAGATGATCGACGAGGCACTGCTTAGATCAGGCCGCTTTGATAGGCGTATATTTTTGTCAATGCCTGATTTTAACGACAGGGTGGCTATCCTAAACACATATCTAAGAGATAAAAACTGCGAAGTGCCAGCCGAGGATATCGCTAGGATGAGCGTTGGCTTTTCTGGTGCGGCACTTAGCACGCTTGTAAATGAAGCAGCGATAAATGCCCTAAGAAACGGCGAAAGCGTGCTTAGGATGAGGGACTTTGAGGCTGTTTTAAACAAGGTCTTGCTCGGCAAGAAAAAGGTGCTAAGCTACAGCGAGAGCGAGAAGAAAATTCAAGCCATCTATCAAGGCGCAAAGGCGCTAAGTGCCTACTGGTTTGATGTGAAATTTGAAAAAATTTCGCTCATTGAAGACCGCTTTATGGCGACTGAGCAAGAGATCGAGTCAAAGTCACAGATGCTCTCACGCATAAAGGTTTTAATCGCTGGCATGTGCAAGCTCGAGATAGATGAGAACGACATCTTTTCAAACTCAAGCAACGATCTAAATTTGGCAAAAGAGATCGCTTCAAAGATGGTTTATGAGTATGGCATGGGAAATTCTTTCGTGCCAAATCCAAACGATGTGGAAGAAATTTTAAAACAAGCAAAAGATGAGATAATCTCATTTTTAAAGGGCACAAACGAGCAGATCGCAAGGATAAGCTCATATCTGCTTGCTTATGAGAGCGTAGATAAAGAGACGCTTGCTAAAATTTTAAATGAAAACTACTAATAAAGGAGAAAAAATGAAAGCAAAAATAGGAATTCTAACTATGTCAGATCGCGCAAGCGAAGGCACATACGAGGATAAATCAGGTCCAGCGATCAAAGAGGTGCTTGACGGCTGGATAGTAAGCGAGAGAGAGTATTTTTACGAGGTGATCCCAGATGAGCTTGATCTCATAAAAGAGAGGCTCGTGCACATGATAGACGTGCTAGGATGCGACCTTGTGCTAACTACTGGAGGCACAGGACCAGCAGTGAGAGATGTCACCCCAGAGGCTACTGAGGCAGTTTGCGAGAAGATGATGCCAGGCTTTGGCGAGCTAATGAGAGCTGCGAGCCTAAAATACGTCCCAACAGCGATCCTATCACGCCAAACAGCAGGCATAAGAGGCCATGCGCTAATCATAAATTTACCAGGTCAGCCAAAAGCGATAAAAGAGTGCTTGGAGCCGGTATTTCCAGCGGTGCCGTACTGCATCGATCTAATCGAGGGTGCATTTATCGAGACTGATGAAAATGTGATGAAAGTTTTCCGTCCAAAACAAAAGAAAATTTCATAAACAAAATTTGTTAAACCACTGAAATTTAAGCCACCACTTTTATGAAGAGGTGGCTTAAATACTGTTACCTCTTTAAATTTGATGCTTTTTAGCTGCTATTTTAAGTATGTATGTTTTTGACTATTTTTTAGCTTACTTATTTGTTTTGATTTGTTATTGTTGTTAAATTTGATGAAGAATAGCTTTTATGTCATATTTTGCGATTAAAGCTAGAGTGATGAAAATTTGCAAAACATGGCGCTAAAGATTTATTGCATGGTGATTATTGGTGAATTAAATTTTTAAAATAGCTTTGACTTAAGTGCCCTTAAAACTAAAACATCACAGGGCTATTATGTTTTAGTTTTTAAATTTACAACCTCTTGTATTGGAAAATATAGATAAAACATTTGATTTTTTAACCAAAGGGCTTAAATTTATTGTTTTTTATCTTTGATACCTATTTATATAGATA
>NZ_POYR01000189.1:0-551 GCF_002912425.1 Campylobacter concisus | reverse complement strand
GATATGGATTATCCCCACGGTGGGCTGTGTAAACGGCATCATCAACCAACTGGCGGAAGGCCTGCGCCGTGAAACAGAGGGCAAAGGCGTGGACGCAATCATGGCATTCCCGCACAATTACGGCTGCTCGCAACTGGGCGACGACCACGAGAACACCAAGAAAATACTACGCGACATGGTGCTGCATCCCAATGCCGGAGCTGTACTTGTGGTAGGCCTGGGATGCGAAAACAACCAACCGGATGTATTCCGCGAGGTTCTGGGTGAATCCGATTCCGACCGCGTGAAGTTCATGGTGACGCAGAAAGTGGGCGACGAATACGAAGAAGGCATGAAGCTGCTGCGCGAACTCTACGAAAAAGCCAGCAAGGACGAGCGCGTGGATGTACCTCTGAGCGAGCTGCGCGTAGGCTTGAAATGCGGCGGTTCCGACGGCTTCTCGGGCATTACGGCCAACCCGCTGCTGGGTATGTTCTCCGACTTCCTCATTGCGCAAGGCGGTACGAGCGTACTGACGGAAGTACCCGAAATGTTCGGTGCGGAAACAATCC
>NZ_POYR01000188.1:0-1180 GCF_002912425.1 Campylobacter concisus | reverse complement strand
TTTTACTACTCAGTTGCAAAAGAGCTTATCAAAGAACACGAGGTGATCATTTGTACTGGTAGAGGTAAATTTATACCAGCGTTTTTAAAAGATAGTGGAATTGATCTAAAGATGTTTGGCTTTTGCCCTAGGGAAAAAGTCATAAAAATAGGCAATAGATTTAGAAAATTTATTGAAAGAGTTAGTTTTTATTTTAATGCCAGAAAATTTTTAGAGTCTGAAAAATTTGATATTTTAGTTGTGCATAAACCATTTGATTTTTTTGTTGCATGGGCTTTAAAGAGGCATGATAAGAATTTAAAAGCAGTCTTTGTAAGCGGTGGCGAGGATTTTTATTTTTTTGATAAATTTTTTATCAAATTTATAGATAAGATCATTAGTGTTAGCGACGCAAATGCAGAGATTTTAAGAGAAAGATATGGTAGAGAGGTTAAAGTCGTTTATAATGGCGTAGATAAAGAGAAGTTTTGTCCAGATGCATCACTAAAAGAGAAGACAAGAGAGAAATTTGGTGTAAAAAGTGATGAAATTTTGATAGGAAGCGTTGGCAGAGTAGTTGGCTGGAAAGGCTTTGGCATGATGGTAAAAAATATAAATAAGATCAAAAACGCTAAATTTATGCTGGTTGGCGATGGTGAAAATTTACAAAGTCTAAAAGAGATAGCAGCTAAGCTTAACTTGGAGCAAAAGGTCATTTTTGTTGGCGCTATCGGGCATGATGAGCTAAATGAGTACTATAACGCTTGCGATGTTTATTTGCAACCAAGTATAGGGCATGAGGCTTTTGGCATAACTGTCATTGAGGCGTTAGCAGCTAATAAGCCTTGCGTAGTTAGCATAAATGGCGGCATGAAAGAGATCATAAAAGACGGAGTAAATGGGTATAAATTTAAAATTTCTGATGAAAGCGACATGATAGAAAAGATAAATTTAACACTAGAAAATATAGAAAATTTAAGGCCAAGAGATAGCATAAAAGGCATGTATGAGTGGTCAAAATTTGCACAGGAGCTAGTTGAGGTATGAAAAAGGTAGCATATATTAGTAACTTTTACACTATACCCCCACTAAAGGGTGCCGCTGTTCAGACCTGGACAAATGAAGTAGCAAAGAGACTTTGGTTCTATGAGCCACACACTATTTGCATAGATGATGAATTTTTACCATTAAAAGAATATAG
>NZ_POYR01000187.1:0-12069 GCF_002912425.1 Campylobacter concisus | reverse complement strand
CAATAATAGAGATTTTGACTTGAACGATCAAGCTATTATGAATGAAAGATTACCTAGAGTGCTATCTAATGGTAAAAAATACTACGTTACCACAAGAGATTACGGGAATGATTTTAATAAAAAGGCAGAAGTGCCAGAAATTTATTTAAATAAAATAGTAGAGTTTATAGGGGAAGATAAATTTTACAAATGGCAACCATTTATTAGTATGAGCTATTTTTACCTTGATGATAATAAAAACATTATCCCTATAAAAACAGGTGTAAATTATTACAAAGGATATAAAATTTTTGGCTTATATGGCGATGAAGCAAGCGGAATACGTTTATACAAAGAAACTAGCATAAATATAAGTGGCGACAATTATTTTTATTTTATAGATAGTAAATTTCAAAAAATCAGTAGTAAAAGCAAGGATAAATAAATGAATACCTTAAAAAATTTAACTAATAAAGATATGGTAAATAAAATAAAAGACTATGCTGATATAGCCGATGTTGCTTATGCATTTTTTGAGTATATAGATGAGAATGAAATTTGGAGTGTGTCTGATAAATTTTATAATCAATAAACCTCAACTAAGCATAATAAATTAATAATATTATAAATATAATCACAATAAGATTATAAGAAATTTCTATCTTGTATAGTTTTAAATTTAAAAGGATTTATGATGAAAAAAGTCAAATTTATAGTTTTTATCTGCTTGTTTATACTGCTACCACTTGCTTATTTTAATGGCTTTATAAGAATTTCTGATCTAACTAGTGAGCAAGAGAGCATTGCTAAGAAATATGGTGGTGTTTATGTATTTGATGAGAAGTTAGAGAAAGAGATAGATAAGAGAGAAGAAGAGAGGGATAAGTATCTTGATGATTTCTTTAAAAACAATAATAGAGATTTTGACTTAAATGATCAAGCTATTATGAATGAAAAATTACCTAGAGTGCTATCTAATGGTAAAAAATATTATGTAACCACAAGAGATTACGGAAATGATTTTAATAAAAAGGCAGAAGTGCCAGAAATTTATTTAAATAAAATAATAGATTTTATAGGAAATGATATATTTTACAAATGGCAACCTTTCATTAGTATGAGCTATTTTTATCTTGATGATAATAAAAATATTATCCCTATAAAAACAGGTGTAAATTATTACAAAGGATATAAAATTTTTGGCTTGTATGGCGATGAAGCAAGCGGAATACGTTTATACAAAGAAACTAGCATAAATATAAGTGGCGACAATTATTTTTATTTTATAGATAGTAAATTTCAAAAAATCAGCAATAAAGACAAGGACAAATAAATGAACACTCTAAAGAATTTAACAAATAAAGAAATGGTAGATAAACTAAGAGTTTATGCTGATATAGCTGATGTTAGTTATGCTTTTTTTGAGTATATAGACGAGAATGAAATTTGGAGTTTTTCGGATAAATTTTACAATGAGAAAATTTTAAAGACGCCAAAGCCTAGATGGGATTATGCTGATGGGATAAACTGGAAAAGTGAAATTACAAAAGAAAATGAGACTATTTTATCGAAAGACAACAAAAGAGAAGTAGGACAACCTACCGCTTACGCTCTTTGTGTTGAAGCAAGATTTATGCAGGATTTAACAATAGAAAAACCTGAAAAGAACGATGACGGGACTATAAAGAAAGTTAAAATTTCAAATGAGATAAGAAATTTCATAACAACACCAAAAGGAGAGCCACAAAGACTTTTCATAAACGAAAAAGGCTATCACCAAATCTCAGAGCGCACCAAAAATTTCACATCAAGATTTAAACTTCTAAAACATCAAAAAAATGATGATGAAGGTTTTAGTGCCACTCTCTTTGAAGATACAATGGATAATAATAAAAAGATACTAACATTTAGGGGGACTGAAATAACTCCAGAAGACTTATATGCGGATGCTCAGTTGGCAACTAACAACATACCAGATCAAGCAACATCTTTAATATATTTTTTTATGGATAATGTTATACCTATCTTAAAAGAAGGCGAAAAGATAAACATTTGCGGTCATAGCCTTGGTGGATATCTAACTCAGGTATGTGCTTTTACTTTTGCTGAGTATATAGATGAAATTTATACATTTAACTCACCTGGACTATTAAGTGATCATATGCTAAGAGGCGAGATAGCATCAAGGATAGAAGATATAAATAATGCATTAACGTCTTCTTGTGAAGAGATGGCAAGATCTCATAAGACTATAATTAAAATCAAATATCTTAACATGGCTAGAGCTCGCTCAGACTATAAAATAAATCTTAGTTACCAAAAAATACTAAACACAAATATATCACTTGCAAACGAAAACCACACCTACCTACCAGCACCTTTAAATGTTAATAACATATATCACATGAAAACAGACAATGATAGCCTAGCATTTAACAATAAACTCTATGAAAACGCTATACAAGACCTCGGGGTTGATATAAATGGCAATGAAGTGCTTATAAATATAGGCAACGTAGATGCGATACTAAATACAAATGTAAGTATAAGCTCGCACTTTCTTACCTATACGGCTGCTACACTATACTTTTTCTCATATCTTTTAAATGAAAAAGATAATGACGAAAAGACAAACAATGTGAGCTTAAAAGGCACGTTTCTATACCTAAATGACTTTATGGAGCAAAACTATAAGCTTATATTTGATCTAGATACAAATTTATCTATGCAATACAATAGCGTAAATTTCAACATGGACAATAAAGCCACCATTTCACCCATTACATATAATAAAAACAAAAACTGGCTACTACTTATACTGTTAAATAACATAAAACATGACTTAGATATACGCACAGATCACTATCTAAAAGACGAGCAAGAAGCCTTGATAATAGAAGATATATTTAAGCTTAGTGATGAGAAGCGATACACAAAGATAATAAGCAAAGATGAAGTTGAGGAATTTAAAGAAAACGGATGTGAAAGCATAGAAGATAAAAGAGCTATGCACAAGTGCAGGACATACAAGGTAGTAGATGAGAGCTCTAGTGATGTCACCACCACCAAGGCTGATGCTAGCAAGCTCTACACCTATACATCAAATTTCACAAGGTCGCTTTCATCACAAGATGAGAAGGCATACTTTATGAAAAGATCAGAGCAGACCTACTCACTTTTATTTGACAACAGCACGCAAAGTGGCTCTATAAATTTATACGACGTAAAAGATAGAGGCGAGATAAAATTTGGCTTTTTATCAGCTAGCTCTAGCGTATATGTGGATAAAGATAAAGAGAGTTTAGCCATATTTACAAAAGATAAGGACATAGTAGATATAGAAGGCATCTACGCCAAGATAAGAGATAAATTTGATATAGATAGTCCAGAAAACTACAAGGTTGATCTCTTTTT
This sequence comes from Campylobacter concisus, assembly GCF_002912425.1. GTDB lineage: Bacteria > Campylobacterota > Campylobacteria > Campylobacterales > Campylobacteraceae > Campylobacter_A > Campylobacter_A concisus_AH. The sequence continues at coordinate 8,676 of NZ_POYR01000187.1, read as the reverse complement.
AAACTCTACACTTCTAAAAGGTGCAAATGAAGCTAAAGACTATAAATTTGGCTTTACAAATTTCAAAGATGAAAAAGAGCATGATCTATATGAAAACAAAGATGAGCAAAAGCCATTTTACTACTTTAGCCCAAGGGGTGATGAAAGCTCTAAAGGCTCTCTTGATATAACAAATAAAAACACAAGCATAAGAGTGCTTGGCTATGATATAGATAGGGGTAGCTTGGATGTAAAGCTAAAAAGAGCTAACAATGATGATAAACAAGAGAGCCAAATGCAAAACAAAGAGGCACTAGATCATCAAAGCTTACCTTTGGGTGCAGTAGCTACAAATTTCACCGCTCACCCAGTCATAGAAGATGATATCATCACTTGCCCGCATGGTGGTAGAGTGGTGCTAAAAAGCAAAGCTGGCAGGAGTATCAAATCTCAGGACGTACCGCTCATACTAGGTCGAGACTTCCTTGGCTCGCCGATAGTTGGCTGCTCGGCAAATTCGCCATGCACCTGCGTAGCCCACGTGCCAAAGAGCGCCCTAAGTGCCAAAAGAGTAAATGAAGACTACGCTCTCATGCAAGACCTAGTCCATCACTGCTTAAGCGATAGAAACTGCACGCTATCCATAGTCAAAAAGTCAAATTTGCTAAATTTTGAAGGGATAAAATACCTTGATAGCAGCGGCAACGAGATAACTCCAAAAGATGTACAGATCACGCAAAATCCAAGGCTAAGGTTTTTCATGAAGAGTGCTGCATCGCAAAGAGATAACATGCACGTCGCCATATACTCCATAAACGGCACCGAGTACAAAGAGCCAAACGGAGCTGACGAGATCGTGCTAAAAGAGAGCGACGCAAAAGATGTTAGCGACAAGGCACTTTTAAAGCTACTAAATGAAAATTTCAAAACAACCAGCCAAAGAAAATATGAATTTAAAGAGTACTCTTTCAAATACGGCGCCGATGTTTTTAGGCTAAATTTCATCAAGCCAGAATATAAGAGCAAGCACGGTATAAACGGCTACTACGAAAGACTGAGCGAATATGAAAATGATGTTAGAAATTTGATCTTTCTAACGCCAAATCAAACAAAAGATATCACTATAAAAATAGCCAAAGGGCTAGACGCTAAGATAGAAAAAGACGCCGAGATAACCGACGTCATAGTGCTTCAAGGGCTATAAATTTGCCAAAGCACCTCTGGCAAATTTAAATTTCACTCACTTTAGCAAGGCATCTTTAAAACTTCCACCACTTCGCCTTTTGCGATAAATTCTGTCTCTTTTGGGATGATAAGCAGTGCAGCTTCGTTTGTTAGGTTATTTACGATCGCTGAGCTGCCTAGCTTTTTGCCGTTTAAATTTACAAAGATCTTGCCATCTCTGTTTTCTAAATTTACCGCTGTAAATTCCAAAAATGGCGAGCGTTTTTTGTAGTCTTCGTCCATTATCGCCGTGATCTTTGGCTCTTCTTGGCTAAACCAAGTGTTTATAAGCACTCTTACATAAAGCACGCACATAACCATCGCCGAGTAAGGAAATCCCGGCAGCGCAAAGATATATTTGTCGCCTGATTTTGCCACTCTGATGTGGCGGCCTGGTTTTATCGCAGCGCCTTCGATGATGAGTTTGAAATTTTCATTTAAAGCGCCCTTTACAAAGTCATAGTCTCCCATGCTGATGCCGCCAGTCGTCACCAAGATATCGGCTGATTTTAGTGCATTTATGATCGCTTTTTCGACAAGCTCGGCCTTATCTCTTACGATCTCGCAAAGGATCGGCTCTGCGCCCATTTTTCGTATCTGCATAGCGATGCCTACGTGATTTGAGCTGTGAATTTGCGCTGGATTTTCTAGTGGCTCGCCAAGGTCTTTTATCTCGCTGCCAGTTGCTAGTATCGCCACTCTTGGACGGATAAAGACACTTACGTGAAAGACGCCAAGCTCGGCAAGAAGTGCGATCTCAGAGTATGTTAGGCGTGTGCCTTTTTTTATTAAAATTTCGCCTTTTTTATAGCTTTCCCCTACTTCACGCACGGCAAAACCCTTTGGCACGCTCTTTTTGATAATTATTTTTGAGCCGCTTACCTCGACATTTTCAACTGGCACAAGAGTGTCGGTGCCTTCGCTCATTAGCGAGCCAGTGAAGGTTTTGACGCATTTACTGCCCTCTATAACTAGCCCTTTGTCACTTCCTGCTGGAAGGTCTGTGATGAGCTCAAGCTCGCTTAGGCCATCTTTAAAGGCAAAAGCGTAGCCGTCCATCGCCGAAACTGGCTTTGCTGGATAGTTTTCAGCGGCTGTGACATCATAGGCGATATTTCTATCAAGCGCGTCCGTGATGGCTACTTTTTCGACCTTTTCCCACGCATTTATCGTATCTTTTAGAATTTTCAGGCTATCTGCATAGCTCATAAAATCTTTCATCATTTGTCCTTTTTATGAAATTTTTGCATATTTTAGCCACTTCTGTTTTACAAAAAATTAATCTTTGTTTTATTTAATGATTATTAAAATATCGTTTAAGAAACCGGTCGGGTTTTACCTTTACACAGGAATTTACATGAACAAAACACTACTTTACATCATCGCAGGTGCGAGCCTTGGCATACTTGGTCCAGTGCTCGTTCATTTTGGCAACCCAGCAAATATGGGCGTTTGCGCGGCTTGCTTTTTACGAGATAGCATGGGGGCGCTTGGCTTTCATCAGGCAAAAGTCGTGCAGTATCTAAGGCCTGAAATTTTAGGGCTTATCATCGGAGGCTTTCTAGCTAGCATGCTTTGGAGTAGAAATTTCACTCCAGTATCTGGTAGCGCGGCATTTTCTAGGTTCTTCTTAGGCGTGTTTGCGATGATAGGCTGCCTCATATTTTTAGGCTGCCCTTGGAGAGCGTTTTTGCGTCTAGGAGGCGGAGATATGACCGCCATAGCTGGCGTCGTTGGCCTATTTGCTGGCGTCTTTGTGGGACGAACTTTCAAGAAAAATGGCTATGTTTTGCCTGAGAGTGAAACCACTGCAAAGGCGATAGGGTTTTTGCCACTGATCATTGCTATTTTGCTTTTACTAGCACTTATCTTTGGTCTAAAACTTGGCGAAAATGGCGCATTATTTAGCTCAGAAAAAGGCCCAGGCTCACAGCATGCAAATTTATTTATCTCTCTTATTTGTGCCATCATCATCGGTGCATTTATGCAAAGAAGTAAATTTTGCTCAGTTGGCGCAATAAGCAAAATTTTCGAGCGTGACTTTTCGATGTTTTATGGCGTCATCTCTATCATCGTCTGCGCAAGCATCACAAATTTAGTGCTAAATCAATACAAATTTGGCTTTGAAGCTCAGCCTATCGCTCACAACGATATGCTTTGGAATTTCTTGGGTATGACGCTCGCTGGTCTTTGCTTTAGCCTAAGCTATGGCTGCCCTGGCAAACACCTAGTGCAGATGGGAGCTGGAAATTTAAGCTCAGCAGTATTTGTTTTAGGTATGGGAGCTGGAGCTGCAATAAGCCATAACTTCGTGCTAGCAAGCTCAGGAGCTGGCATCACACCTTTTGCCCCGTATGCCGTAGTGATCGGCTTTATCTATGCTATTTACGTTGGATTTTTCACTAAAAAAGCTTAAATAAATTTGGCTGCCTTTGCAGTCAAATTTGCTCTTTATATCTATAAAATTTGTGTGAGATAAATTTTAGCTAAAAATAAGTTCTTAGGTTGTATAATCCAAAACTTATTTTAAGTTGTCACGGTAGCTCAGCTGGTTAGAGCGCTGGTCTCATAAGCCGGAGGTCGGGAGTTCAAGTCTCCCCCGTGACACCAAAACACCCTATTTTAGGCACTAGCAGTGATGCTTTTGTTCTTTCCCTTTCTTTAAAATTTCCTTTAAGAGTGGAACACTTAGTTACTAAAGTGGGACAGTCTCTTAAAAATTCCAATGATTATAAAGCCATCACCCTTTTAATACCATAAAAATAAATTTGTTTTAAATTCTTACTTCTATCTATTTATATCAAATCCCTTAAATATGCACTTTTGGCATTTATCCTTTTACTATTTTTAATTTGTTTTTCTTAAATGACATATTTTTTCACAAAAATTTGCATTTCTAGCGAAGATTTTTTCCAAAATTGGTGTAATTACTATAAATATCTTTTTAAAAGGAAGAAAATGAAAAAAATTTCATTAATAGTAACTAGCACCGCTGATACGAGAGAAAGTTCAAATGGTGAGGTGATTTGCCATGGCTAATGCATATACAATAAACGGCCACAACCTAGTTATAAACGTAAGGTCAGGTTTTTTAACATATGGTAGAGCCATAGGTAGATTTGCACATGCGTGCCGTGAGAAAAATCAAACTAAGCATATAAAGTATCTTAACAAAACCCCAGTCACTATTAATCGCTACAAGCTCCTAAGCGAATTTAATGGCAATGGCAATATGAGAGATGCTAACAGCAAAGATGATGAACTACATAATATGGCCTTTGTAAAGAAATTACTTAAAGGCTTTCAGGATAGCTTTAAAGAAGACTATACTGCGCAGTCCTATACGCAAAAGCGAAATGGCAAAGATACTGTTATAAAAAAGTCTTGGCGCAAAGATATGCGTAGCTTTTGTGAGATTATCATCACGTTTGGCACAGACAGAGAGAAGGAGCCAAAAGAAGGGCTAAACGACGAAGAGTCGAAATTTATAAATGAAAACATACATATGGATAGAGTAATGAGATTTGTAAGCACATACTGCGCAAAGCATGGCGTAAAGTGTCTGCTTGTAGCTGAACATAATGATGAGAAGACTAAGCACTTTCATATCTTTTTTACAAACTACAGCTTTGAAAAGCATGCAAATTTGAGATTTAGCGGCAGGTCAAAAACAGCAAAATTTGGCCAAGATCTACAAGATATGGGTGCAGAGGCATTTGAAGGTCAGGTACTTCGTGGTAAGCCAAGTAAAAATAGACACAAGAATTTAACCCAAATGCACAAAATAGCAAGTGAATATAAGAGCGAGAAAGAGTTAAAGGGTAAGATTAGAGAGCAGATAATTAGTATAGCAAAAGAATATATAAAGCCAGAATACAAGTTTTTAAGCAAAAAGATCAACTATTTTAAAATGGAAGCTAGTAGCGAAAAAGCCTTTTTAGCAGAATTTACAAATTTAGTTTATGAACGAATGCAAGAAAACATAACCATCACATCTGATGAGCAGCTAAAAGAAAAGGTAGAACTTCTTGATGGGCAAGTAATAGAACAAAGCAAGATCATAGAGGAAGATAAAAAGAAAAGCATAGAAGTCTTAAAAGAAAAAGAGCAGCTAGAAAAAGAGCTAGATGATTTAAAAGAGATTCAAGCTGAGCAAGATAATGAGATAACGCATCTTAAAAACAGACTAAAAGCACATACTAATCAGCAAACAAAAATAGATGAACAAAATGTATTGATAGAGAGTAAGAATAGAGAAAATCTGACTCTAAAACATAAAAATGAAAGTTTACAAAGTGAAAATATCAGGCTAAGAGACTTTAATGACAAAAGCTTAGATCTTTTACTTGAAATAGCAAGCACCGATCCTGAGCTAAAAGATATGATAGTAAATGAGATGCCAGAGCTAAGGAGTAAATTTACAAAAGATGATGCTGGGATAGAGATGGGGTAAGGCTAGACCTTATTGAAAATTAGTTGTAATAATAAATATTCGCTACTTAATAGACTTAATATTGATAAAAATAATTAATGATGATATAATTGCTCGTAACTATTAAAAAAGGAGTTGAATATGGAAGAAAATTTAGGACCTGAAATACCATTTGGTTGTGATTCGATAAGCAAGATGTTAAACGACGATACTGGTTCTTTTGAAAAAAAACTAAAAGAAAAGTTTCCTGGCTTGTCGCTATCTGATATTTTAAATAAAATAAAAGAAAAGTGCGGACTGGAACTTGCTGGAAAAGTAGAGTCAAAACTAAAAAACAAAGAAATGGACTTTGGACTTTAAACACTAGGGACATATAGAGTATTTAAGAACTAGAGCAGAAAGCGAATTCGAGATTTATTGCTTTTTTCAATAATTTCTTGCCCATTAATTAAGACCAAATACATGAGTTGTCTTTGTCTTTTAAATTAAAAATAAACAAATAAAGCAACAAGTGTGTAGCTAAAGTTTCTATTTATAGGGCTTGTATCTCATGAAGGGACATAAGTCCTTTTTTAGTTTTTGTTTAATAAAATGACAACAAAAATTTAAAAAGGTATCATTATGAAGTCTTATTTACTTGCAGCTACACTTTTGGTTTCATGCCTAAATGCTGATGTGGTTATCAACGTTAAGGGTGATGTTGTTTATAGCATTGACGGCAAAGAGAGCAAGGCTACTACAGCCACAAGTGGTCAAGAGATCAAATTTATATCTGGTAACGGCGTCTTAAAGATAACTGACGATGTTTTAAAGCAAAATTACAACCTAAAATCACCAAATGACACCTACATAGCAGCTACCAAAAAAAGAAGTGGCTTTTTCTCTACACTATTTGCTAAAGCACAAACTACATCTACGACAGCTTCTACGAGAGCAGAAGGAGGATGCGAGGAGATAGATCCTAGCAAAGATGCATTAGTTGTAAGCGATCATATCATTAAAATAGAATACCGCCAAGGCGACAAGTTTTACGAATTTGACGTTAAAAACAGAAGCATAAGCCCGGAGTTAGACATATCTCCTAAAAATGGCGACAGGATAGATATGATGGATAAAGATGGATATGAGTCTCCTTGTTTTATAGTTAAAACACGATGAAGTTCTTTAGATTTTTAGGCAACAACATTCAAAAGATATTAAAAGGTTCAACAGATTCTGACTTATTTCAAAAGTCTAGCAGTATAAAAAAAGCCATATTCTTAGGAATTCTTGCTATGGTATCTTTTGCCATTTACGGCTTAGTCAAAGATCGTGAGATCGTCAGAGTAAATTTTGGCGACTTTGAGTATGACATCATGCAAGAAATTTATGCCAAAGCACCATCAGCAAGCCAATCACAAAAAATAGCAGTAATCTTAATAGATCAAGATTACCTAGACAAGCACGACCTAAGCGACGGACAAGGAGGCATCAAATTTAACTTCACCCCAAGAAGTGTTCTTGCTAATGTCTTAGATGATTTTAACAAAACCTTATCTGGTTCAGGCAGCAAACCAAAAACTTTAGTCTTAGACTACTCTTTAGAGTATCCAAGCGACATTAACGGCACAGTCACCAAGGATGATCTAGGTCTTATAGATAGACTAAATTTATATGCTAGCTCATATCCTATATATCTACCAAAAACTATAAATAAGCCATTTTTACAAGACTTCAAGCTAAATCCTAACATCAAATTTACTCAAACAAATATTTCTAGCGATAAAGACGGAGTTACTCGTGGATACACGCCCTATCTTTGCGATGGCGATAAGACTTTAAGACATCTTGTCCTAGAGCTTGCAAATAGTGAAGCAAAATTTACTTGTCCAAGAGAGTTAAGCTTTGATGATAGTTTTAGACACAGGATACTTTATAAAGATCTAAAAATTATAGATCAAGGTGGTAATAAAACATATACTTCAAACTATGAAAATATCAAATTCTATCATGCAGCCGGACTATCCCAGATAGATGCAGAGGAGTTTGATGATGCCATCGTGCTTATAGGCTCGGACTATCCCGGTTCAGGCGACATACACAAAACTCCTATAGGTGTTATAAGTGGTGTTATAGCCTTAGCCAATGCACTTAATACCGCTCTTAATCTAAAAGATGGCATAAACACTATACCAGTTTGGCTAGGTATGATATGTTATCTATTATTCTTTGGCTTGTGTGCCTACTTTGTACCAAAGCTAGCAAAAGCACTCCATATCGACGGGAATTTTGATCTTTTGAGATTGTCTTCTTTAGTGATATTTTTTATACCAGCAATAATTCTATTTTTTAAGGGTCATTATGTCACATGGGTTGTAGTCTTGATAGTATTTAAGCTTATAGATATAGTTATTTCAATTCTTAAAGCAAAAGAGTTAATAAAAAATCTCAGCAAGACCCTCTTAGTTTTAGTTGTTATTGCTGTAATTATAGCTATTATGATAGTCGGCTTACTACTATTTATGGATATTTAATAATTCACATTAAAGGATTAATCATGCTTAGAAAAATTTTGTTAGCTCTTTTTCTAACCGTTTCAGTTGCGTTTAGTGCTACGCTAGATGACGCCAAAAGCTATAGTGCCACTGCATATAAGTATTATCAAGATGGAAACTACCCCAAATCTTTAGAATTTTTAACAAAAGCTTTAGAGATAAGAGAGAAAGCTCTAGGCAAAGATCATCCTGATACAGCTACTAGCTATAATAATATAGGGATTGTTTACAAAAATATGGGCGATTATCCTAAGGCTTTAGAGTTTTTTACAAAGGCTTTAAATATAAACGAAAAAGTTTTAGGCAAGGATCATCCTGCTACTGCTCTCAGTTATAATAATATAGGCTCTGTTTATAGCGATATGGGTGATTATCCTAAGGCTTTAGAGTTTTTTACAAAGGCTTTAAATATAAACGAAAAAGTTTTAGGCAAGGATCATCCTGCTACTGCTCTCAGTTATAATAATATAGGCTCTGTTTATAGCGATATGGGTGATTATCCTAAGG
>NZ_POYR01000186.1:0-458 GCF_002912425.1 Campylobacter concisus | reverse complement strand
ATCAAGAACGGTGCGGACTACGTTACGCCGGAAGGAGAGGTGATACCCAACGCCCGCCTCACCCGTCCTTCGGCTGCTCCGCGCCGCTATGCCTATTGTTCGGATACGATTTATCTTCCCTCTGTAACGGAGCAGATAAAAGGAGTGGATTTGCTTTTCCATGAAGCCACTTTTGCCGAAGATGCCGCCCCGCGTGCCAAGGAAACCTTTCATACCACCGCTTCGCAGGCCGCACGGATAGCTCGCGATGCGGAAGTGAAGAAGTTGCTGATAGGTCACTTCTCCGCCCGTTACGACGATGAGCAGGTATTGCTGGACGAAGCCCGTGCGGTTTTTCCCAATACGCAGCTTGCCAAAGAAACGCTTTGTATATCGGTGTGAATTAAACTTTTACTACCTTTACCGGTGTATTAAATATAATGAGTATGCAAGATATAGTGAACGGACGTTGCGGCTGG
>NZ_POYR01000185.1:0-12445 GCF_002912425.1 Campylobacter concisus | reverse complement strand
ATAAGACGATATTACAATTCATAATTAACCTTAAAGAAAAATTTGCAAAATTATAACTAAAAATAAGGTTTGAAACAGAATAAACAATGGAGAGAAACATTTTTTTTACGTCAAATTCGTCACTTATCCTAAGACAAAAACAAATTTTCTATGCCGTTATAGCTCTTTTTATATTTTCTCAGTTTGCCGGCATTTTAAACTATAAAAATTTTGAAAATTTGTTGATATTTTTGGGCTTTGGTCTTGTAGTTTTTGGTATCTACATCTCTATGAATAGATCAAAGCTTAAAGCTATGCACTGGCTTGCTGCATGCTTTGGAGTCTTTATCTGGACCATTATTGATGCCATTAGAAGTGTCAATGAAGACTTTCTTTTAAGAAGCAAAGAGCAAATTTCTTATCTTCATTTTTTCGATCTACTCCCTATGTTTTTACTATTGGCCGCTGTTGGTATATTTTTTGTGGTCAAATTTATAGCTAGCGATAAAAAGATCCTAGTTCTAGCCGATAGCTTTAATGTACTTTTGCTAGTTTTCACGCTTGCTTATTGCATTGTTGGCGACATGGGCGATTTTAATATATTGATCCATCCTAAAAGCCCTAGTGAGCTTGCTGCTAGCATTGCTATTTTTGTAAATTTATCTATTTTATTCATCGCTCTTAGTGAAATTTTTAATAGCAACCATCTTTATATTAGACATAGCGGCTTTTTCTTGATAATCGCAAGTGCGATTTTTACGCTATTAAATTTATATGTTTTTTATAATGAGCTTATAAACAAAGGGCATGATTTTGCTCTGCACTCTATCTACCTTGTGCCATTTTTCCTCTTGATGCTTGGAGCTTTTTACCTAAGGGGTGATAACAAGCGTATAAGCGCAGCAGATGTTGGCATAAAAACAACATCTAAGCTCGTGCCTATTATCTCAGCTGCACTAATACTAATAAAAACTGACCTCTCATCTTATGTTGATCTGCTTATAATTTTTGTTGTTGTAGCTGGAGCGGTTATTAGCTATTTTATGAAAGTGCTTGATCAAAGCGAAGAGATATATAACGCAGAGCAAAATTTACATGATGCTAAAAACAAAGAGAAGCACCTAAAGACAAACGAACTTGAGATGATAAATTTAAGCTTAGAGGGCGTATCTGAAAAAGACTATCTAACCTCTCTTGGCAACAGAGACTCTTTGCTAAATGAGCTAAAAGGTATGTGTAGCGTTTTGGGCGAGAAGCAAGAGATCGCAGTTTATTATATAAATATAAGTCGCTTTAAAAATATAAATACCTCTTACGGACATGAAGTTGGCGATAAAATTTTAAAAGCGATAGCAAAGCGCATACGTGAAGCATGCAACAGACAAGAGGTTACCGCAAGGATCGGCGCTGATGAGTTCATCGTGCTTTCAAAAATGGAAGAAAATAGCCACACTAAACGCATGAAACTTGGTATGGAGCTAAGAGATACGATAGAAAAACCTTTGCAAATAGATAAGTATCACTTTGCGATCAAGAGTGTCGTTGGTATCCACGTTGTCACAAGAGATAACATCAGCGATCCTAGAAATATCATCAAAAAAGCTGATATGGCGATGTATTATGCTAAGCAAAATCCAGCCAAAAACCCGATGGTTTATAATAATGAGATAGATAGCGAGATACAACAAAGCTCAAACATAGAGATAGCTCTTAAAAAAGCAAATTTACAAGAGGATTTTGAGGTATATTTTCAGCCGATTTATGACATTAAAAATTTAAAGATCATCTGCGTAGAAGCGCTACTTAGATGGCAGTCAAAAGAGTATGGACAAAAAGAAGCTGGCGAGTTTATGGATATAGCTAGCTTAAATAGCGACATCTTAAACGACATCTGCACGCTTTCTGTCTCAAAAACAGTAGAGCAAGCCGTAAGATGGCAAAACAAAAAGCTAAAAGTGCCAAAAATAAGCATAAACGTAGCGCAAATTCAAAGCACATCTGAAAAATTTGTAAATGAATTTATGCTAACTTTAAACTCACACCATCTAAATCCAAAGCAGTTTGAGCTTGAATTTAGTGAAGATATCTGGAAAAACGACCAAGAGACGCTTGATAAAATTTTCTCACTTTTAGAGAAAAATAGCATAGATGTTTGTATAGATGACTTTGGATCCGGATATACGTCGTTTGTCTATATCAGAAAGTATAAGATCGACCGCATAAAGATAGCAAATGACTTTGTCGCTCAGTCAGTGATAAATAAAAAAGATATGCAAGTAGTCGCTGCTATCATAAATATAGCAAAATCAATGAAGCTAAAAGTAACAGCAAAAGGCGTTGAAAGCCACGAGATAAAAGAGCTTTTAAAAGAGCTTAATTGTAATGAAATGCAGGGATATTTCTTATCTCGTCCGATGAGTGCGGAGGAGTTTGAGAATTCTTTAAGGCAGAATTCTCACATGGTGGCTGATATTTAAATTTCAGCTTTTATCTCTTCGTTTGATTTTACAACCATGCCTGAGCCATGTATCACGCTTGGGATACAGCTTGTGCAGATATCGACCTCTTCGCCGTTTTTGTGAGCGTGGATGAAAACTGCATTTTTATCATCGCTGCTTTTTAGTCCGCAAACGTTGCAAACTACTAGATCTTTCTCTCTCATCTTTTCTCCTTTGAAATTTTGGGTGATTTTACATCTTGTAAGCTTGCATTAAGATGATTTGGGTCAAGCTTGTCGTTTAAGCATTAATTGTTTTTTGTTATAATCATTTAAAATTTAAAAGGTTTAAAAATGGATGAAAGAACTATTGTTTTAGAGATGTTAAAGATGCAACAAAGCCTAAATGACGAGACAAACGGGCTTGGTTGGGAAAACGGCTATACAAATAAAAATAAACTCATAAGCTGGAGGCGCTGCATATATATGGAGTGCGCTGAGCTCATTGACAGCTTTGCGTGGAAGCACTGGAAGAGCATAGATGCCAAGACTGATGAGCAAAATTTACGCATCGAGGTTGTCGATATCTGGCACTTTATAATGAGCCTAGCACTACAAATTTATAAGGCAAAACAGCTTGGCGATGTTGAAACTTTGGCTGAGGATATTTGCCAAGCAAGCGGTTTTAGCGACTTTTGCAAAGAGCCACTAAGTGTCGAAGACGAGAGCATTTATGAGATCATGAACGACGTTGAGATGCTTATACATGAGTGCAGCGGCTTTGACTATGACATCTTTGATATCTTTAAAATTTATTTCTCAATGTCTTTAAAATGTGGCGTAAATTTATACTCGCTTTATGAGTGCTACATTGCTAAAAACGTACTAAATCGCTTCCGTCAAAATAACGGCTACAAAGAGGGAAGTTATAAGAAAATTTGGAACGGACGTGAAGATAACGAAGTGATGAGCGAAATTTTATCAAATAGCGTTAGTAAGATAGATGAAATTTACGCCGCACTTGAGCGTGAGTACAAAAAGATAAAATGATAAATCTTCTTCGCCTTGGCTTTAAAGACTTTTTTACAGCCAAATTTATAACGCTATCGATCTTGCCGCTTTGTCTTAGCATACTTTGCCTAGCTTGGCTAAGCATCTGGGGAGGTGGCGAGATATTTGACTTTTTAAGCGATGGCGCTAAAAACGAAAATTTCGCCTTTTTAGAGTCAAACTCGACGCTCTCTTTTATAGCTATTAAAATTTTAAGCTTTAGCGCTACAAAGTGGATAGTTAGCATACTTTTTTACGTTTTAAGCACCTTTTTAACGATCATCATTAGCATCGTGATCGCCCTAATCGTAGCTGGCTTTTTAACGCCAGTTGTAGCTAAAGAGATAAACAAAAGGCACTACAACTACGTGCTTAAAAGCGAGGCTAGCACGGCTAGAGTGCTAAAGGTGATGATGGTTGAGATCATGAAATTTCTTGGGATATTGCTTGTTTGCTTGCCACTTTTGTTTGTGCCAGTTTTAAATTTCTTCATCATCAACGTGCCGTTTTTTTACATCTACTATAAACTTTTACTCATAGATGTTGGCTCAAACACACTTGATAGCGATAAATTTGAGCTAGCGTTGCTTGAAGGCGGTGGGGTTAAATTTATTGCTTTTACACTTTTATTTTATCTCATTTCGCTTGTGCCGCTTGTGGGATTATTTTTTCAGCTTTATTTCGTGATAGTCTTGTCGCACCTCTTTTATCAAAGAGAGGCGCTAGTTAAAATTTAGAGCCAAAAGCTCTAAATTTAAGCGTAGTAAGATACTTTTTTGCTCTCATCAAGCAAGGTATCAAATAACCTCTTTGTCGCACTTAGTAGATTTTTATTAGCGTCATTTTTAGCTAAAAGTTCGTCAAACATCTTTAGCATATTGTCATTTATGAAATTTTTGTGATCCAGATCTTTTGCGTCAGGCAACATCTGCTTGATCTTGTTTGAAAGCTCGCTTATGCTTTGGCTGCTACCCGCGATCTTATCGCCCTCTTTGACATTTTTCATAAACTCATCAACTTGTGGGCGAATTTGCTTCATCGCCTCTTCGATCTCTTTCATATCCTGTTCGTCTATGCCGTTGCCTTTATAGGCAAACTCGTAGCCGTATTCGTGCGTTAGAGTTAGGCTTCTTTGGCTTGAAGTGCCATTTTTCTGGCTTGAAAACTCTAAATTTTTGTTGTCATACATCGAAAAGCTTATCTCATCGCCTGAGCTAGTCTTCATCGAAAAGCTCATGTTGTTGTAGCTTCCTTGAGAGTAAAAATTTGTTTGCATTTTTAAATCCTTTTGAGGCTAAATCGGCAAAATTTTAATTTCATAAAGCAAAATTTTGTAAAATGCGTCAAAAAAGGACGGGCGATGTGTTGTTTTGGGACTAGGGTTTTTTTGCTGATGCTTATAACTGTTTTAAGCTTTGTTTTTGCTAAGCTTTGGCCTGTTTTGCCAGTCGTTGGCTACTACTTTATACTTGCAAATTTGCTTGCCATTTTGATGTTTTCACTATTTTTTAAAGGGCTTTTGCCAAGCTTCGTAAAAGTAAATGCGATCCACTACTTTTCGCTAATCGGCGGCTTTTTGGGAGCATTTTTAACGATGCTTGCTTTTAAAAAGGTTGCAAAAGATAAATTTACTCTAATAGAGCTCATTATTTTTACGCTTTGGGTGCTAATAATCGCCATAGTCATCTTTAAATTTCAAACCATTCTTGGTGTTTTTAGGGGAATTTAGATGGATGAGAGGATAGTTAAATTTTTAAAAAAGATGCATCTTGCAAGTGTCTGTGCCATCGATGATGATGGGCAGCCTTACGCTTTTAGCGCATTTTATGCTTTTGATGAGCTAAATTTTTGCCTTTTGCTAGCTAGCTCTGATGAGAGCTCACATATCAAATTTTTAAAAAACTCAAAGCTCGTTGCTGGCACCATCGCTCTTGATACGAAGATCGTTGGCAAGATAGAGGGTGTGCAGTTTCAAGGGGTGATGAGAGAGGCTAGCGCAAGTGAGCGAGAAATTTACTTTAAAAGATTTTTTTATGCAAAAGTGATGGATCCAAAAATTTGGTCTATAAGCCTTGAAAAGGTTAAATTCACGAGCAACACTCTAGGCTTTGGCAAGAAAATTTTTTGGCAAAAGTAGCTAAAAATCGCATAATATTTTCGTGTTAGCTTAAAAGATACTCTTTTTTAAGGTATTCAGAATAACGCTTTTATGAAACGAAAGGTACATGTACCATATAAAAATTTTTTTTAAAATTTTTTACACAAAAGTTACGTAGAATGCCTTTTTTAGGGGGAATTTTAAAAATATTAAAGTGTGATAAAAGAGTATTAAATAACTAAAAATAAACTTAAATTTACCCAAATTTTACTTAATATCCCCAGCCTCACTCTTATTATATAATCGCCGAAAAAATTATATAAGGAGAGTTTTATGGCTAAAGAAGCGGGTGTAGTAAAATCGCTAAGTGGCAAGGCGGTCGCAGTTGATCAAAACGGAAACGAGAGAGAGCTAAAAGTTGGCGACATCGTTTATATGGGTGAGAGTGTAAAAACTAGCGATGCAGCCGACAAAGTAACTATTGTTGCAAATAACGGCAAAGAGCTAACTGTACTAGGCAGTGACACGCTTTCTTTAAATCCAAATACGATAGGTGCTGAGGGCTTAGCTGATATAAGCGCTTTGCAAAATGCTATTTTAAATGGTGGCGATCTAACAAAACTTGAAGAGACTGCTGCTGGTGGTAATGCTGCTGCTGGTGGTGGAGATGGAGTTAGCCTTGGCGAAGCTAGATTTGCTGAAGGCGGTCACTACTCTAACATCAATGAAACTTATAGAAATTTAACTGATACAAATAGAGCTTTTGCTTCATACGATAGCCCAATAGGCGGTTACAATGATGGCAACGATGATGATAATGGTGCTAGTGGCGCAAACGTTAATATAATCCCAGGTGCACCAACTGTTAAATTTATAAATGATATAAATGGCAACCACACTTTAAGCAGGGTAGAGCATGGAAATGATACAGATGTAAATACATCTAAAGTTCTTATCACAGTACCAAATGACGGCACAGTAAGAGCTGGAGATATACTAAAAGTCACTGTAACTGATCCAAATGGTAATGAAACTACAACAAACATAACCATCACTCCATCTATCATAACTAATGGCCATCCAATAGATGCACCTGTAGAGCCAGGTAAAAACTCAAAAGTAGAAGCAAGCGTTACAAATTTCCAAGGTAACACTGGCGGCAGTAGCGAAGATCACGTAACTCCTACAAAATCAAGCGTAAGCGTTGAATTTACAGAAGATAGAAATAACGATAAATTTTTAACTTACACAGAAAACAACAATGACAACAAACAAAATGAGTCACCAGTACTTATAAAAGTAAGTGATGTTATCCCTGGAGATAAACTTCACATTACACTAACAAAACCAGATGGTACTACTGAAAAAAGAGAAGTTACTATCGATCAAAATATAATCAATAATGGCTACAAGATAGACAATATGCCAGTTGCTGAGGGTAAAGTTTCAAAAGTAGATGCTTATGTTACTGATAGCACAAACTCTAGCACTTGGAAGAGCGATGTAGCAACCGATGATGTTACTCCAGATGTAAGACCAACCTTAACATTTACTGAAGACCACGATAATGATGGCGGTATAGATGACTGGGAAAATAGTAAAGATGGAAACTTTAGAAGCACAACTGTTGAAGTTACACTTCCAAAAGATGTTGTAGCAGGCGATAAAGTTGTTATAACTTACACTGATCCACTAACAAAACATGATACAACAAAAATAGTGCCTCTTACACAAGCAGATGTTGATAACCATAAGGTAAATACATCATTACCAGTATTCCCTGACGTATGGAACTATGCAAGTGCTCATGTCGTAGCTGCAGATGACACACCAAAGAGTGCAGAGTCTAATAAAGATAATGTAATACCTATCGGCAGAAACATGGAGATAAAATTTATAGAGCAAGATACTCTTCATGAAATTTCAAGACAAGAGAGCATGGATGAGCATGAAGTAAATGAAACAACAGCTCTTATAAGACTTCCAAACAAAATAGACAATGGTGACATAGTTACACTTACTATAAATGAGCCTACAAATGGCGTTTATACAAGAAATTTCACTATAAATATGAATGATAAAGGTGAGGTAACAAGTATAACAGAGATTGGCAATGGCGGACAAAATTTCCCATTGACAAAAGAGAGCTTTAATCAATACTCATTTGAAGTACCAGGCTTTGATCTAAGAAATGGAAAAGATACTACTATAAAAGCTAGTATCACAAACATGACACCAGGCAGACATACATATATAAATGAGCCAGAAGTTTCAGCTAGCTTAGAGCATGTAAAAGCACCTGAGGTTATCTTTGATGAGGCGCATAACTCAAAAACTATGAGCAGGAAAGCTTCAGCTGATGATGGTGATGAATTTAACACAACTGCAACTATCAAGATCCCTAAAAATGCAGTAGATGGCGATAGGATCGAAGTTAAGATCACTGAGCCACAGCTTGATGGCACAACTAAAGATAGAACGCTTAAATTTAATGTTCATAAAGATGCTTCAGGTGTTAAGATAACAGATGAGCATGGCAATGATGTAGCAGTAAGCGACAACGGCTTTAAAATTTCTCATGTTGGTACATTAACAGGAGCTGAGACTAAAATTTCAGCTACTATCATCGATAAAGATGATGTTCAAAGTGCTACTGGAACAAATAGCGTAAGCGTAACAGAGCTTGATGACTCTGGAATTTTCTTTGGCGAAGACGTTGATGCTAATACATCTATCACAAGAGATGAGAGCATGAAAGATAGTGATCTTCATAAGACTGATCTAAAAATAAAAGTGCCAAATAACGTGATAACTGGCGACAAGATGATACTTGAGGTTAAAGCTGAGGGCAACACAACTTTACAAAAAGAATTTACTATCACAAGAAATGGCAATAGCATTACTCTAACAGATGGCACTGATACTATAACAGCTGATAGTGATAATAAAATCACAGTACCAGGCATAGTAATAGGTGAAGGTAAAAATACAGAGGCTCAAGCAACATTTACAGATGCCAAAGATCATGCAAAAACCATAGTAACAAACCACGCTACCCTTGAAAAGCTTCACGATGATATGACTGTTATATTTAATAAGGATGCAGACTTTAACGGAATTTTAAATAAAGATGAAGCTACAAAAGACAGCAACGGCAATGTAGTAAATACAACTACAGCTACTATTAAGTTACCAAGCAATGTTGTAGATGGTGACGTGTTAAAGATAACTACAAGCATAGAAAATGGCGCACCAACTACTACAAGCCATACTATCCACAAAGACGCTCAGGGTAATATCACAGTAGATGATCTAAATGTAGTTGGCAATAAAGCTGTTGAGTATACAGTACCGTTACAAGAAGATAAAACAAGCAAGGTAAGTGCAACAGTTAGCGATGCAACAGGCGTCGATAAGGTAGAAGCTGGTAGTGATATCTTGCTTGATGCTGATGGCGATGGTAGTACAAATTTCTATGTACTTATCGATGAGGACAAAGATAGGAATGGCAAACTAAGCAGAGACGAGGCAAACTCAGATGGTAAGGTTAAAGCGACATCTGCAACCGTATCTCTACCAAGTGGCGACCTACATACAGGTGATACATTTACTGTAAAAGTAAATGGTGTGCCAACTACATATAAAGTAACTAGCAACAATAGCCACGTGCTAACTATAGAAGATAGACCTGGGCACAATGTGCCTTTAGCACCAGGTAACTTACTAAAGATAGATGGTATCGCAGTGAGTGTTACAAATCCTGCTAAGGTTGAAGTAGATATACCTAATGTCTCATCTAAATCAGCTGAGGCGATACTAGATCCTATAAACAATAACGAGCTAAGCGTAATTTTCAACGAAGATAATGCTAATAGAAACAATGAGCTAAGCAGAGATGAGGCTATATCAGATAATCATCTAAAAACTACAACAGTAAGCGTAAAAGTGCCTTACAATGTTGTAACGGGGGATAAAGTAATAGTGGATATTACTGATCCAAATACAGGTGTAAAAACACCTAGAACATTTGAGATAACTAAAAAAGATGGTGTCATTATCGCTAAAGAACCAGGCCACGAGCCACAAGACATCACAAAAACTAACACCATAGAAGTAGATAATGTCCCTATGAAGCCAGGTGAGAAAACAAAGGTAGATGCGACTATAACTACTCAAGATGATCAAACAGCACATGCTGACGCAGAGGCAAAACTAGCGCAGCTAAGCAGCAAAGGTCTAAGTGTAAGCATAGCTGCTGATGCAAACGACAATGGCACTATCACAAGAGATGAGACAAGTAGCGATACTTCAAAAGTAAGTGTATCTCTCCCTGGTAGCGTAATAGCTGGCGATAGTATAAAAGTTGAGATCACAAATGCTGGTAGCACAATACCTGTGACGAAAGAATTTAAAGTCTTTAGCAAAGATCCACTTGGCAATATCGTACTAGAAAATCAAGCTGATCACAGCAAATTCACTCTTGAAAATGGCAAACCACTTGAGCTTGATGCAGCTATCGCGGTAGGACAAGAGACAAAAGCAAAAGTCACTCTATCTGATGGAACAACTACTGTAAGCGCAGAAGATCATGCAAAAGTCGAGATGGACGCTATAAGAGGTATGCAGTTTAGCGAAGACGGCAATAGAGATGGACATCTATATGGCAATGAAAACTTTGGTGATAACAACAAAACTCAAGATACAACGCCAGTTAAAATTTATGTTAGCGATGATGCAAGAGTAGGTGATACAGTTGAGATCAAATATACTGATCCAGACAATCACGCTCAAACAAAGACAGTAAATCACGTGCTAACAGCTGATGATATGAGCAAGGGTGTATTTGAGCAACTACTAGACATCAACGCAAGATCAGCTTATGATCTAAAAGTAGATGCTACGCTTAAAACTCCAGGCGGTCTTGTAAATAAAACTCATAGCGATACACTTCGCATAGAGCTTGAAGACTTTAGGATGGATTATGATCCAAGCAAAGTGATGAAAGGTGGAGAGGGTACATCTGATACGATCGTCTTTAGAGATACTTCTCACGTAGATCTTAGCGGCGTTACTGACCTTAACACAAAAGTTGAGAGCATCGAAAGGATCGAGCTAAAAGGCAACTCTGAGATCAAATTTGACGCAAAAGATATCTTTGCTATGACTGATAACATCAACACTATCCTTAAGATAAGAGGTGATAGCACCAGCAAGGTAGATATAAAAGGTAAGTGGCATGAAGACCCATCAGTACATGCTGACTTTGGCTCAAAAGGCTATACAAGCAACGATACTGTAAATGATCAAACTGGAAATGGTCATACAGTACATATTATCATTGAAGATAAAATCCAAACAGACCTATAATCCCCAAAAGTGAGTGCGCTTTAAGCCACTCACTTCACTTACCTAACTTCAAATTTACATCATTTTTTAAGCCTTATTTTACTAATATCACTCCTTTTAAAGGAGAAGACATGAAAAATTTAATAGCCATCGTTGTGGTCATAGCAGCACTTGTTTTTGGCGCTTTCAAATACGCAAATTCATTTGTAGTGCTTGATGAAAACACCAACGAAAAGTGGTCTCAGGTGCTAAATCAATACAAAAGAAGAGCCGATCTCGTGCCAAATTTAGTTGAAACTGTAAAAGGCTACGCAGCTCACGAGCAAAAGGTCTTTGAAGACGTTGCAAACGCAAGAAGCAAGAGCATGCAAGTAAGCATCGACGCAAGCAGCCTTAGCGACGAGGCGAAGATAAAAGAATTTATGGCGGCTCAAGGTCAGCTAGGCTCAGCTCTAAGCAGGCTGATGGCAGTTAGTGAGAGCTACCCAGAGCTAAAAGCAAACCAAAATTTCCTCTCACTCCAAAGCCAGCTTGAAGGCACAGAAAACCGCATAAGCGTAGCAAGACGCGACTACATCGAGGCTGTAAAAGAGTACAACGTAGCTCTTAGAAGCTTTCCAGGTAAATTTATAGTAGGCATTTTCTACCCAGAGATGAAGCCAAAACAAGGCATCGAGGTTAGCAGCGAAGATATGAAAAATCCAAAAGTTTCGTTTGAGAAATAATGAAAAAAATCATTAGCCTTTTGCTCTTTGCATTTTGCTTTTGTTTTGCTCTAAATTTCAATGAGCAGATCAACGATGAGGCTCATATCTTTTCACAAAATGAAAGAGATGAGCTTTTAAGCTTAGTGCAAAATTTCGAGCAAAACAGCACCACACAAATCGCCATCGTGACTTTAAATTCGATTGAAAATAAGAGCATAGAAGAGCTATCGCTAGAAATAGCTAGAGGCTACAAACTAGGTCAAAAAAAAGATAACAACGGCGTGCTTTTGGTGGTCGCTCCAAATGAGAAAAAGGTCCGCATCGAGGTTGGATACGGGCTTGAAGGGGTGCTAACTGACGCCATCTCAAGCCAGATCATAAATGGCGTGATGATACCTGAGTTTAAAAACGGCAATATGAGCGAAGGCGTGAAAGATGGTGTTTTGGCGATCATAAAAGTGGCTAGCGGCGAGGAATTTAGTAACAAAACTAGCCTTAGCGACTTGCCTTTTGGCGTGTTTGCCTTTTTTGCTGGCATGCTCTCTTGTTTTGCCTCTGTGATCTTTGGCAAATTTTTTATGCGAACTGGCTTTAGTACGTGCTTTGCTGGGCTTGTATCAACCGCACTTGAGCAAGGATTTGGCGTGCAAAACTACCTTATCATCTTTGGCGTTTTTGCCTTTATATTTGCGGTATTTTTTCTAATATTAAAAGACGTTTTTAAGAAAAATAGCCAAGGTGGCTCTTTGCCAATGGGCTTTAGACGAGGTGGTTCAGACTCAAATGGCGGTGGCGGTCGCTCAAGTGGCAGAGGAGGCGGATTTAGTG
>NZ_POYR01000184.1:0-3718 GCF_002912425.1 Campylobacter concisus | reverse complement strand
ATTTTTGAGTTAAATTTAGTAAAAATTTGCCGTATTTTAGGGATTTAGTTTAAAATTTAAAAATGGCAGAGTTACAAAAAATATTTTTAAATTTTATTTTTTAGTTTTTTGTGTTTTGGGGAATTTTATATAAAAATGGTGGCCCCGAATGGACTCGAACCATCGACCACTACCATGTCAAGGTAGTGCTCTACCAACTGAGCTACGGGACCAAAGATTTGGGATTATATTTTATTTTCCATTTTATTTAGCTTAATTGCCATTTTCTTTAAAATTCAACTTCATAAAACTGGTCTATATTTTGGCACACTAAATTATTATTAATGCAGATTTAATCAAACAAGGACTATAATTTTATAAAAATAAGTTTAAGTAAAAATATTAGTTTTCCATTGAAATTTGATGTTTATAAAATCTTAATAGAAAGGAAAAAGGGTATGAATAAGCTTAAATTCATCGCTATTTTTGCCTGTTTATTTTCGCTTCATCTCTTTGGTGCCGATATGCCAAAGGGCGATCTAAACGTCACAAAAGTAGCAGTCTCTGATGAGCTAAGAGCCAAGTATAAGATCAAACCTCATCATGAGCACCTAAGCTTTGACTGCGTTGATTGTCACCAAAACCAAGGCGATGATCCTAGCAAATTTAAAGCGATCGGCGACGCTGGCTGCCTATCCTGTCACAAGAGCAAGAAGCTCTTAGCCCAGAGGCTAAAATTTATGGATACTCTAAAGGCAAATCCTCACAACTCTGTTCACGATGGTCCGACTTTGTACTGCGACGAGTGCCACAACGAACACAAACCATCTACAAACATGTGCTCTGAGTGCCATGAACACGAGGTGCCACAATGGATGAACGGAGTAACACCATGAAAATTTCAAAAAAATTACTAGCACTTATAATCTTCATAAGCGGAATTGTTGGATTTTTAGTCGTTCTGCCAGTTCATTACGCACTTGATGAGACGAGTGGGGATAAATTCTGCATCGTTTGCCACGAGATGGATCCTATGGTGATCGCCTACAACGACGACATCCACAGCGGCAAGGGCAAAACTGGCATAAAAGCAAGATGTGTGGATTGTCACATACCGCATGACAACATCGCAAAATACGCCCTAACAAAGGCGAAAAACGGCATTTTAGAGGGCTGGGTGCATTTCTTTGGCGATCCTAGTAGTATTGACTGGCACAAAAACCTCAAAAACCGCGAGCATTTTGTCTTTGACAACGGCTGCACAAGCTGCCACACAAACGTGATAGATAGCAACAACACTTCAGCGCAAGCTCAAAAGATGCACGCGCACTACAAAAAGCTTCTTGGCAGCGATAAAGAGCTAAAATGTGTAAGCTGCCACTACGACGCAGGTCACAGCGCTGGCTTTAGAAACTATCTTGAGTACTGGAAGCCATCGTATAAAATTTACGATAAAAAGATGATCGAAAAGAGGATCGAAACTAAACAAAAATTCTTCAAAGATGAGTACAAACCTACAAAAGACGAAGAGGAATTTTTAAAACAAAAGGCTGAAAAAGACGCCAAAAAACCAGCTGGGGGTGGCATGGCTGGCTGATGAAGAAGATCTTGCTGCTCTCAAGCGACTTTGAGCAAAATGTCATCCTAAATGCATCGCTTTACCGCTTTGGGTTTAGGATGATCCAGCTCAAAAGCGCCAGCGAAGTCATCAAGGACTTTGAGTGTGGCAACAGATATGATCTGTACGTTTTTGACGTAAAGGCTAGAAATTTAAACCTTGATCTGGTTAAATTTATACGAGATAGCCAAAACATCACTCCCATTATGCTTTTGTTAGATGAGAGCATCCCTAGCGTTTTTAAGAGGATTTACTACGCTAGGGTTAATGATTTTATCATTAAGCCATTTTGTCCTGAAGAGTTTTTATTTCATGTTTTTAGGCTTTGCAAGGTGCTTTTGGGCTCTAAATTTGAGCTAAAAAATGGCCTAGTCTTTGACAAAGACTCCCAGTGTATAAGAAGAGAGGACGAGATCATCTACCTTGGCAAAAAAGAGAGCCAGCTACTTGAAATTTTATGCAAAAACTCTCCCCACGTCGTCACCTACGACGAGATAGATCACCACCTATATAAAAACGAAACCTTATCGCAAGACCGCATAAGATCGCTCGTGCGAGAGATAAGAGCTAAGATGCCAACTATCTGCCTAAAAACCGTGCGAGGCACTGGATATAAGGTGGAGTGAGGGGTTAGCCTAGAAAATAAAAAAGCTAAAAATCTCTAGTTTTTATCTCCAACAACTATATTTATAAGCTTTTTATTTTGCTTATTTATATCAAATTTTTCTTCTGCAATTTTTCTACTTTCAATGCCCATTTGAATTACCATTTCTGGATTTTTTATAAAATACATCATTTTTTGTGCTAACACGTCGCAATTGTATGGCGGTACTAAAAAGCCATTTACACCATCCTTGACTGTTTCTCTGCAACCAACAGTATCTGTTGTTATGACAGCTCTTCCTATTGCCATCGCCTCTTGCGAACTCCTTGGCACACCCTCTCTGTATGACGGCAAGACAAATACTGAACTATTTGCAATCCATTCTTTTATATTATTTACGTATCCTGGGAAAATTACAATATCATCATTAAGATAAGGCCTTAGCTCTTCTTGCTTTAATCCAAATGGATTATTTTCTTCAAAGCCACCTAATATATAAAAATTTACATCCTTATATTTATCTTTAACCATTTTAGCCGCATCCAAATATTCAAAAATACCCTTTTCTGTAAGCAATCTACCTATAAATATAAAACTAATAGGATCACTTGTTGCTTTAGAGTATGAAAATTTTTCCAAATCAACACCTATGCCACCCAGTATATTGACACTTTTTACATTTATATTATAAGCATCAATTAACTCTTTTTTATCGTCATTATTTAAAAAGATAAGTTCATCAAGAAGTGGTAAGGAAATTTTATATAGAAAAATCTGTATTGTCTTGATAACTTTCGCCTTTTTTGTTTGACCATTCTTGTGAATAGTAAAAGCCCCTCCAAGCCCTTCTATCATACCAACTATTCGTGGCGCTCTTGCTATTTTTGAAGCTATAGTTGCAAAAATGACTGGCTTAACAAAAAAAGAAAAAACTACATCTGGCCTATACTGCCTAAATAGCCTAATCAAATTAAACGTAGCAATAACGTCTTTAAATGGATTTAAGCCTTTTGCATTTAAAGTATAGTCAAGTGGGATT
Source organism: Campylobacter concisus (assembly GCF_002912425.1). Lineage (GTDB taxonomy): Bacteria > Campylobacterota > Campylobacteria > Campylobacterales > Campylobacteraceae > Campylobacter_A > Campylobacter_A concisus_AH. The sequence goes on along the minus strand of NZ_POYR01000184.1, from coordinate 478 downwards.
GCACCAAAAGAGCTTATTTTTTCTCTACTTTTTTTATCATAGTCACTAACCAAGCAATAAACTTCATTTCCATTTGATACAAGCATTTTAATAAATTCTTTTCTAAAATTTATCATCGTGGAGGCGAGATTGCCGATTATAAAAATTTTCATAGCATCTCCAAAAAAAAGTTTTTATAAGGTTGCCAATAATGAATGGCATAAAACGAGTAGTTATACCACATATAAAAGATCAAAAAATTTTCTATTATGATTAAAAATGCTAAGATAAATTTTAACTTTATCTCTAGTCTTTCTAGAAAAATACTAAAAATTACGATATCAAAAAAAATAAAATATAAACCGAGTCTATCTGCCAAAGTAGATAAAAATATAGACAAAAACATAGCCACAACTATTAAAATGGATAGCTCATCGAATAATATATAATTTATATTTTTACTATTTTTTATATCATTTCTCATAAATATATATAATAT
>NZ_POYR01000183.1:0-505 GCF_002912425.1 Campylobacter concisus | reverse complement strand
GTTCACGGATGCGGTTTACATCCATAATCGGTTCGCGGTTGCAGTCGTATGTAGGAGCCTGTATCTCGTGCAGGCGGATTTCCTTACGCATCTGGCGGGCAAACTTATTGTTGATGGTATGTCCCGGACGCGTGGCGATGATACGGCCCTTGATGGGCTTGCCGATCAGAGCCAGGTCGCCGATTACGTCCAACAGTTTGTGGCGGGCGCATTCGTTGGGCCATACCAGAGGTTTGTGGTTTATGTAACCCAACTGTTTGGCATCCATGTGCGGCACGCCCATTACGTCGGCGAGCTTGTCGTAAGCATCCTGCGGCATTTCGCGCTCGTAGATAACGATGGCGTTGTCCAAGTCGCCGCCTTTGATAAGTCCGGCCTGCAACAACGGTTCTATCTCGCGTACGAATACGAAAGTACGGCTGGCGGCTACTTCATCCTTGAACTTTGTCATGTCTTCCAATGTGGCAAATTGGTTGGGGATGATAGTAGAGTCGTAGGATACCAG
>NZ_POYR01000182.1:0-7088 GCF_002912425.1 Campylobacter concisus | reverse complement strand
CTTCTATATATACCTTTTTAAATTTTCTTGAAGAGCACCATTTGGCAAATAGTTTTGAGCAAAATGGTGTTAAAAATTACGAGTTAAATTTAAAATCCTCTCACGATCATCTGATCTGCGAAATTTGCGGAAAGGTAGTTGATTTTGAAGATGAGATGATAGAGCAAAGACAAGATCAAATTTGTAGCCAAAGGTCATTTAGCGCAGAGTCTCACAAGATGATACTTTATGGAATTTGTAGTGATTGCCAAGCAAAAAATGGGGTTTAAATTTATCATTTCATTTTGCTTTTTGATAATGAAAGACAAAAAAATTTTAGATTGATTTAAGTTACAGATTAGATAATACGCAGACAAAATAAAAGGATGAAAATGGATATAAAAACACAGACTTTAGCACAAGTTGCAAGCTATTTTTCTATGATAGCTCACACAAATGGCAGACTAAGAGTAAGGGTTAGCCCAAAGATCAAAGAGCTAAGCAGTAGCGTAAATTTGGCCAGTTTAGATGACATGATAGCTCAGATAAATGGCATAAAAAATGTTAAATTTAACAAGATAATCGGCTCTGTAACGATCGAATACGATCATGAAATTTTCCCTAAAAATCTCTGGGAGGATCTCTTAAAAGGGCAAAATTTAGAAGAAATTTCAGCTAAAGTAAATGAAGTAGCAAGAGAAGTAAAATATGCTTAACGAGCTTTTAAACGCCTCTTATACGAGCGAAAAAAACGCACTTAGGCTATATGAAAGTCTAGCTTCATTTGGCGAAGTATTTGATCAAATCGCAAGTGTGAGAAAAAATGCGATCATCTTGATAGAGAAATTTGCAAGTGCGCATGAATATGAGCTTGTTTGTGAAAACGAAGCTATCTTTTTGCCAGCAAAAAATAAAGAAGATGCGCTGATAGAGGCACTAAACTATGAAAATGAGCTAAACAAAATGTATGAAAAATTTTGTGAAAGCTTAGATGATGAGGAGCTAAAAGATCTATTTTTTAGACTTTGGGCTACTTCAAATAACGAATACATCGCCTCTTTAAAGCATTGCTTAAAAGAAATTTATAGTGGAGCTGGGGCAAAAAATGAGCTAAATTTAAATGAAATTTCACAAAATTTTGAGCAAAATGGCATAACAAATATTTTAGAAAGCTATCAAAATGACTTTAATGAGATAACTAAAAGCTTGCAAAATATCGCAAGCGGTAAGGCTGATAAAAGCGAGTTGGCAAAGATCACAAACAACCCAAATTTCTCGTTTTTTAGCGGGCTTGCACTTGGGGCATTAGGCATTTCAGTAGTTAGCAAAAATTTAAATAAGGATGAAGAAGATGAATAATTTACAAAATCAAACAAAGAAAGGATTTAAAATGGCATTACCATTTTTAGCAGGTTTAGCAGTAGGCGGTTTAGCAGTAGTTGCTTGGAGTAAAAGAGATAAGATCAAAGAGTGCGCAAAAGACGGCTTAGACAAAGGCAAAGAGGCTGCAAAAGATCTTTACAAAAAAGGCAAAAATGTCGCAAAAGACGCAAAAGACTTCATGGTCAAAGAAGAGAAAAAAGCAAAACGTGGCGTTAAAAAAGTAGAAAAAGAGGCTGAAAAAGTGGTTAAAAAAGCAAGAAAACCACGTGCTAAAAAGCCAGCAGCTCCAAAAGCTATCACACCAAACGATATAGCTTAAGGATAGAGAATGCAAGAAAATAATCTTTTTACGCTTTCAAATACAAGGCTTCCGTTTGATCACTTCATCAGCGGAGCCTTAATCGCTGGTATGGGTGCAGCTGCACTTGGCTTTAACGACTATCTAAACAACAGAGCAACTAAAAAAGATGTCGCTAAGAAGATAGTAAAATACGCTGTAACTGGCGGTTTTGTCGGTGCTGTTGGCATTCACGCTTCAAATTTGATAGCACAAAAAAAATATCTAAACGCAGCAGCTTTCACAGCAGCTGGCATCGGCGGTCTTTTGATAGCTGAAGAACTAATAAAATTGGAGAGTAAATAATGAATAACCCTTATATCAATGAAGAAAACGCAAACGAAGTAGCAAACAACGCAGCAGCAACTCAGCCAAGTGCGGTTGATAATGCGATAAACAATGCAGCTCAAAATTTACCATTTGTACCTGAAAATTTTAACGCAGCTGGCTTTGTAAAAGGCCTACTTTTAGGCGGCATAGCAGCTTATGTGCTAACTAATCCAAAAGCACAAGAGTGCGTATTTAAAGCGATCATCAAAGGTGGCGAGCTAATAAACGCTGGCATAGAAGAACTAAAAGAGCGTTTTGAAGATGTCAAAGCTGAACTTGACTCACAAAAATAAGGTCACTCTAGCTCATAAGAGCAAAAACAGAGCGAGGTTTATTTGCGAGAGCCTAAACGCTAGAAGCGATGTCAGCGCTATCGAGGCTGCGATCTCAGAGCGAACCGATGCAAGAAGCGTGCGTGTAAATAAATACGCAAAAAGCATCGTCGTCGAGTTTGATAAGAGCTATGAGAAAATTTTAGATTTTATAAAAAGCTATGATTTTCCAACCAAGCCAAAAGATGAGGGCCTGCCTAGCAAAGCAAATATCTACAAAGCTGCTGCTGCACTTGGTGTAACGCCATTTATGAGTAATAAAACTCTAAAATCAGCCGTAACTCTTTACGCCACAGCTCCAAATTTAATAGAAGGCGCAAAAGAGCTAAGGCATGAGGGCATCACCTCAAAAGTGCTCGAGGCAACTGCTATTGGCACAAGTCTTGCAATGGGTGATCATTTGGCTGCAAATAGCACAAATTTGATGATAAATATCGGCGAATACATGGAGGAGAGTGCTAGCCACAGAAGTGATGATCTTATCAAAGAGCTAGCCAAACCAAACATCGAAGAGGTCTGGGTCGAGCGAAATTTAAACGGTGAAAAGACGCTTGAAAAGGTAAAAACCGAAAATTTAAAAAAAGGCGACATCGTAGTAGTCGGAGCTGGCGAGACGATAGGCGTTGATGGCTACATCGTCGAGGGCAATGCTGATGTCAATCAAGTCTCAATGACTGGAGAGGCCGAACCAGTGGCAAAAGCTAGAGGCGACCGTGTCATAAGTGGCACTGTTGTCGATGAGGGCAGGATCAAAATTTGGGCTGAAAACGTAGGTAGCGACACCGCAACCGCAAGGATCAAAGAGTACATCCAAACTTCACTTAATGAAAAATCAGCCATTGGCGTAAAAGCTCTAAAACTAGCCGATAAGCTAGTGCCAGTGACACTCTCTCTTGCTGGGCTTTCGTATGTTATAAATAAAAATATGAACAGCGTTGCTAGCGTGCTTCAGGCTGATTACTCTTGCGCGCTTAAGCTTGCTACACCAGTTGCGTTTAAGTCAAGCATCTCGAAAGCCGGCAGAAACGGCATCCTCATAAAAGGTGCAAAGGCGATCGAGGCTCTAAGCTCGGTTGATACCTTTGTCTTTGACAAAACCGGCACTCTAACTCATGGACGCCTAAGCGTGGTTGAAATTTACTCTTTTAAAGATGGATTTTCAGAGGCTGATATCTTAAATTTAACAGCAAGTGCCGAGGAGCACTACTTCCATCCAGTAGCTGAAGCGATAGTTGAGGCTGCAAACAAGCGTGGATTTAGCCACATTCACCACGACGAGGTCGAATTTATCGTGGCTCACGGTGTAAAAACAGCGATGCACGGCAAAGAGGTGGTCATCGGCAGTAGGCACTTCTTAGAAGATGATGAGATGATAAGCTTTAAAGCTCACGAAACGCTCATAAGCAAGGCTTTGCAAAGCGGTCTAACCCTGCTTTACGTGGGATACGACAAAGAGCTTGTTGGTGTGATCGCTATGAAAGATGATATGAGAGCAAACGCTAAAGATATGGTGGCAAAACTACGAAATCTTGGCGTAAAAGAGATAGTTATGCTAAGTGGTGACATAAAGAGCAAAGCTGAAGAGGTAGCGCGCGAGCTGGGGCTTGATAGGGTCTATGCTGAGTGCTTGCCAACTGATAAAGCAGCGATCATCGAAGAGCTAAAGAGTGAGGGCAAAAAGGTCGCTTTTGTAGGTGATGGCATAAACGATGCGCCAAGCTTAACAAAAGCAAATGTTGGCATCAGCATGCACAAAGGTGCTGATATCGCTAAAGCAACGGCTGATATAAGCCTTTTAAAAGATGACATCATGAGTGTAGCACTTGCAAAAGAGCTTGCTAATAAAACTATGAAGTTAATTAGCTCAAATTTCCGCTCAACCGTTGGCGTAAATACAGCCATACTAAGTGCCGCAACGCTTGGCATGCTAAATCCAATAGCAACTGCCATGCTTCACAATGGCACGACGATCTGGCTTTTGCTCAACTCAATGAAGGGCGTGAAGATCAAGTCAAAATAAATTTGAAAGGATAGATGGTGTTTGAGAATTTCTTAAACTTTTTAAACGGCAAAATGGATGTAGCCAACGACTTTTTATATGGATATTTTTTGGTTATCATCCTTGTAGCTTCAGGAATTTACTTTAGCTACCTTACCCGTTTTGTGCAGTTTAGGATGTTCTTTGAAGCTTGCAGAGTTCTGGTAGAGAAAAAGGATAAGTATAACAAGCACCATCTAACGCCGTTTCAAGCGCTGATGATATCGACTGCTTCGCGTGTCGGCATCGGCAACATCGCTGGAATTTCAGCTGCCATCGTTGCAGGTGGTCCAGGGGCACTTTTTTGGATGTGTTTGATGGCTTTTTTAGGCTCAGCTTCAGCCTTTATCGAGAGCACTTTGGCTCAAATTTATAAAACTAAAGATGTCTTTGGCTTTAAAGGCGGACCGGCTTATTACATCAAAAACGGGCTTGGCATAAAGTGGCTTGGCTCTTTGTTTGCCATCATCCTCATCATCACCTATGCTTATGGCTTTAACGGACTTCAAAGCTACACCATGACCTCTGCTTTTGAAATTTACTACGACAAAGCAGGCAGCAACATCACCTTTGCACAAAGTGGCTTGCCTATTGGTATCGGACTTATCCTTACAGCATTTACAGCTGTGATGTTTTTTAGCAAGAGTCACATCATCGGCAAAGTTAGCTCATATATCGTGCCTTTCATGGCGCTTACTTACATCTTGCTAGCTATCATCGCGATCGTTTTAAATTTCAAAGAAATTCCAGCCGTTATCAAGATGATCATAGAAAGTGCCTTTGATTTTAAAGCGATCTTTGGCGGATTTGCTGGAAGTGTGATCGTAATAGGCATAAAAAGAGGACTTTTCTCAAACGAGGCTGGCATGGGCTCAGCGCCAAATGCAGCGGCTGCTGCTCACACAAGCCACCCAGTCAAACAAGGGCTAGTGCAAGCAATGGCGGTCTTTATCGATATGACGATATGCATCGCCTCTGGTATGATCGTGCTTTTTTCTCAAGCATATCTTACAAAACAAACTGGCGTAAGTGGCGAAGTGCTAACCGCCCTACCTCTTGTTCAAGCAGCGATGAAAGAGTATTTTGGCGACTTTGGACTACACTTTACGACCCTTGCAGTAGTGCTATTTGCCATCACATCGCTCATCGGCAACTACTACTACGCACAGGCAAATATGAAATTTCTAACAAAAAGCAAAAATTTAACTCTAGCATTTAAGATCACAGCAGTGATTATGATATTTATAGGCGCTCAGATGAACTTAAAACTAGCTTGGAATATCGCTGATATCACGATGGCAGCTATGGCTACGATAAATATCATCGCCATTTTCTTACTATCAAAAGTAGTGATAATAGCGATAAAAGACTACGAAGCTCAAAGAAAAGCTGGTAAAAATCCAGAATTTGACCCAGAGAGTCTAGGCATCAAAAACACAAGCTGCTGGGGCAAAAACTAAAGGAGAAAATTTGGGAAAAGATATAAAGATAAACGGCAAACTACTAGACCTAAATACCCATAGACAAGTAGCAAAGGTCGGCATGAGCGTCACTTTGGCATCCGTTTGCCTAAGCGCACTTTTTATGAAAAATAGATCTGTTAAAAAATTCCACGTAGCTTCTGGCATCGCATTTACATGCTTTGCGCTTTACCACGCTGGACTTTACGACAACGGCATCTTTAAAAAGATGATCGTAAAAGCAAAAACCGCTTCAAAAAAGGCATAAGATGAGACTAAGCGACGCTGAAATTTTAGCCTACATCAACGAGGATCTACCCTACTTTGACCTCACAACGTCGCTTCAAGATATCGATAAAAAAGCCTCGCTTGAAATTTACTCGCGTGATGAAATTTGCGTTAGCTGCGTAGATGTAGCAGCAAGCGTGGCAAGGCTACTTGGCTGCGAGAGCGAAATTTTTGTCAAAAACTCTCAAATTTGCAAGGCTGGCGATGTGATCATAAAAATTTATGGTAGCTACGAAGATGTGCATAAGGCTTGGAAACTGGCCCAAGTCGCACTAGAATATGCTAGCGCCATCGCAACCTACACAAACAAAATGTCAAAAGCTGTAAAAAGCGTCAATGAAAAATGCGAAGTCTTAGCAACCAGAAAGAGCTTCCCATTTGCAAAGAAATTTTGCGTAAAAGCCGTGCTTGAAGGCGGTGGCGGTATGCACAGACTTGGACTTAGCGACAGCGTTCTTTTCTTTAAAAACCACATAAAAGCCTACGCTAGCTTTGATGAATTTATCTCACATTTGCCAGAATTTAAAGCCAAAATGGTCGAGCGAAAGATCTGCGTCGAGGCTGAAAATTTAGATGAGGCAAGCAAGCTTTTAAAGGCAAAATGCGACGTCGTGCAGTGTGATAAATTTAGCCCAGAGCTTATCAAAAACGTGCTAGCTTTAAGAGATGAAATTTCGCCAAATACCATAATCCTAGCAGCTGGCGGTGTAAATTTAGCAAATGCAAAAGAATTTGCAGCTGCCGATGCGATAGTAACTTCTGCAATGTATTCAAAAGGCGTTGCTGACATCAGCGCAAGACTTGAAATTTTGTAAAACTTTACAAATAAAAATACATATAATTTATATATCAAATAATAAATATCTCTAAAATTTTAAAATTTATGAGCAAACACACCATATCCTAAATTTAAACTTGCTAGAGTTTTAATTCGCATGCAG
>NZ_POYR01000181.1:0-438 GCF_002912425.1 Campylobacter concisus | reverse complement strand
GGATATCACCGCCCGGAGCGGCATATAACGTCACCACGAAGAGTATAAACAGTGAGGTTAAGAAAAAGCGCAGTTTACTATTCATTCCGTTAAAGTTTGGTTAGACTTCATTAACAGAAGAAAATAAACTTTGTTCAGCTACGCCTATTTTTTTTCACTCCCGCTATCCGCGTCGTATACGCTTGTTAATTCAATTAAGAGGATTCCGTCCCTTTCCTGTCGGGAGCCTACCACTTCAGCCTGGGCAGGAAACTGCTCAGACAGTCGCGCAATGCCTGCAACGTAATAGGCTTTACCAATACTTCCGAAGCGCCGCTTTTGATGGCGTTTTCACGGTCGGCGGAGAACGCGTAGGCCGTCTGCATGATGATAGGTAATGTTCCGCCTTCCTCACGTATGAGCCGCGTAGCTTCCAATCCGTTCATAATAGGCATCTTG
>NZ_POYR01000180.1:0-43063 GCF_002912425.1 Campylobacter concisus | reverse complement strand
TTTTTAGGCTATTTAAAATTTACTCTTACATCAAGATAAATGGACGCTTAAATTTAGACGAAGCGATCGGCTATCAGCCACCTGTAAATGTTGCAAATTTACTAAAAGCAAATAGCTTAAAGCTAAGTTTAAATGCCTATTTGGAGATATTTAAAACGCTAAATTTAGCCGATCTAGAGCTAAAAACAAATACAAAAATGGATAAAGAAATTTTCGTTTTATCAACCATTTTAAACCTCCAGCACCTCATATCAACAGCAAATATTAAGTAAATTTAAGCTAAAATCCACCCTTGCTTAATGCAAAATCCTTGCTCACAAAGTGAGCTAAATATCCATAAGGAGAAAAAATGAAACATTACGAGCTTTTATTTATTCTTAAGCCGACATTGACGGAAGAGGAAGTTAAAGCTAAGGTTGATTTCGTAAAAGAAGTCATAACAAAAAACGGCGGCGAGATCGCTACTGTCGTTGAGATGGGCACTAGAAAGCTAGCTTATACCATCAAAAAATATGAGCGTGGAACATATTTTGTTATCTACTACAAAGCTCCACCAGCACTTCTTGCAGAGCTTACAAGAAACGTAAGAATCACAGAAGATATCATAAGATTTTTAAGCGTTAAATATGAAAACAAACGCGAAATCGCAGCTTGGGAAAGACTTTGCAAAGGTATCAAGCAAACTATAAAAAAAGAACCTCGCGAGCCAAGAGCACCACGCGAGCCAAGAGCTGAAAAAGTAGACGAGCAAACATTTACAGAAGAATAATCAAGGATAAAAAATGTTCAATAAAGTAGTATTAGTTGGAAATTTAACCAGAGATATAGAGCTTAGATATACTACTAGCGGCGTTGCCATAGGAAATTCTAGTATAGCTGTGACACGCAAAATCACCTCAAATGGGGAAAGAAGAGATGAGACTTGCTTTATTGATATATCATTTTTTGGCAAGAGTGCAGAGATAGCAAACCAATATCTTAACAAGGGATCGAAGCTGCTTATCGAAGGAAGACTCAAATTTGATCAGTGGACCGACAATAACGGACAAAATCGCTCAAAACACTCTATCGCCGTCGAAAGCATGGAGATGCTTGGCTCAAATAACCAAACGCAACAAGGCGGATATTCTATGAATAGCCAAAATAGCGGTGGCTACGGACAACAAGGCGGATATCAAAATAACCAATATAACCGCCAACAAGAAACTAGACCACAAGCTGCACCGCAAAGAAAGCAAGAGAGTTATTCAGAAGTTCCTGATATAGACGTTGATGCTGATAGCTTCAACAATGAAGAAATACCGTTTTAATTTTAAAGGATAAAAAATGGCAGAAAAAAGAAAATATTCACGCAAATATTGCAAATTTACAGAAGCAAAAATTGATTTTATAGACTACAAAGACACTTCACTTTTGAAGTATTGCTTGTCAGAGAGATTTAAAATCATGCCAAGACGCCTAACTGGCACATCAAAAAGATACCAAGAGATGGTAGAAAAAGCGATCAAGAGAGCTCGCCACGCAGCTATCATACCTTATATAGTTGATCGCAAAGACGTAGCTTCAAATCCTTTTGAAGGTCTATAATCCATAAATTTTAGCCCTTTCTTGGGCTAAAATTTCAAAAACTGCTTTTAATTACTTCATTACAAATTTAAATGTTTATTTGGTTAATACCAAAATTATGAATGCATGCCACAATTTATTTATTATATTTTTTATCTTTCAAGAACTATTTCACGTTTTGCGAGCAAACAAATGCATACAGACATATTTAATAATTTTTTTAGAGATAGAATTTATTGTTTTTTATCTTTCTCAGTCTGGACTTTATCAAGTTTTATATACCCCATTTCAACTAGCTTGTTATAAATTTGAGAGATCTTTGGTCCAGCGGCGCTACCGCCGTGACCGCCGTGCTCGACAACCATCGTGATGACGTATTGCGGGTCTTCAAAAGGCGCATAGGTCGTCATCCACGCGTGAGATCTTTGCAGATACGCCATATCTTCTTCTTTCATACGTTTCTTTTCAGTTTGCGAGATGCCAACGACCTGAGCTGTTCCAGTCTTTGCCGCAACCTTTACAAGACTCCCCACAAAGTGCCTATTTGCCGTACCTCTTGGGTGATTTGCCACCTCATACATCGCATGCCTAATGGCAGGTAGCTGTGACTTCTCAAACGGCGTAAAAGCATCATCTGTTGGCGTAAAATCAACATCCTTGCCATCTATGCTCTTTAAAAAATGTGGCGTTACATTTAGCCCAGTTGCAAGGCCTGCTGTGTATTTAGCCACCTGCATAGGTGTGACTAGAAAATTTCCCTGTCCGATAGAGGTGATGAGCGTCTCGCCTTGAAACCACGCCTTGCCATACTTCCTCATCTTCCACTCTCTGCTTGGCAAGGTCCCTACAAATTCATTTGGTAAATCAACCTCTGTTTTTCTACCAAAGCCCATGCGCTCAAGTATCGGCACAATGGCATCTATACCGATCTTTTGACTACCCTTGTAAAAGTAGTCATCGCAGCTCTCTCTAATGGCCGTGTTCATATTAACCGTGCCATGACCATGCGAGTTCCAGCAGCGAAATTTACGCCCTCCAAGCTCATACGAGCCACTACAAAAAAAGCTATCATATTTGCTCATGCCATTATCCAAAAAGGCAAGCGCCATACCCATTTTTACGACAGATCCTGGCGGATAGAGGCCGTTTATCAGTTTATTTGTAAATGGGTGATCGACGTTTTTTACAAGCTCTTCCCACTCAGCCTGAGAAATTCCAAGCACAAATGGGTTTAGATCGTATTCTGGAAAGCTTCCTGCTGCGATGATAGCGCCATCTTTTAGGCTCATAACTATGACACTTCCCGCGTCCTTACCAAATACGTCAGCGACAAACTGCTGCAGCTCAAGATCGACGGCGAGCTTTATGTTTTGACTTTGCGGCGCTTGATAGCTCACCTGCTCGATCTCCTCATTTAGCGCATTTACCTTGATCTTTTTAAAGCCTTGAATTCCTTGCAAGATAGGGTTATAAAAGCGCTCGACGCCGCTTCTGCCAATATAGTTTGTAAGCTTTGTCAAAGGGTCATTTTCCATATCTTTTTGGTTTGCCCTGCCGACATAGCCGATGATGTGAGAAGCTAGGTCATTGTATGGATAGTGGCGCTTTGAAGCGGGTCTTATCTCTAAATTTTCACGTAGAGAAAGGGGTGCAAAAAATGGCAAAAATTTATCATAATCAACAAATTCGACCACGTTTATGAAGTCTTGGTTGTAGGCTGAGTCGTTTTTTATGTATTCATTTTTAAGCTTGGTGACGTTTAGATCGCCAAATAGCGAGCCGATATAGGCTAGCTCATCGTCTAAAATTTTCACCTTTTTGTTTGCGCTAAGGTGCGGCTTTACATAGATAGAAAAGCCAAGACGATTGACCGCCATAGGCTTGTCGTGTGCATCAAAGATGATGCCTCTAACTGGCGGGATGTAGATAGTTTTTATCGCATTTTGCTCGGCGATCTCGTTGTAGTAGGTATTTGAATTAACGCTTAGGTGATAAATCCGCCCCAAAAGCATGATCCAAAAAAGAGCGATCACGCCAAAAACGATACGCATCCTCATAGCACTTTGTCCCTAAAAAGCACGATAGCAAGCACACTTTCAAGCGCTATGAAAAATAGATACTCTGCGCTAAAAGTCAAATTTGGTTCGTTTAAGACGTAGGCAAAAAGATTATTTACAAGAAAAGTTAGCACATAACCAGAGGCGACAAAGATGATGAGCAGGCAGTTTCGCCACTTCATCGTCGTATAGAGCCAATCTAGCACGAAGTTGTAAAATAGCAAAAATGCAATGATCGTTGAAAAGAGATAAAAGCCATGAATTTGCTCAGCAAAGACCAAGAAAACGAGCGAAAAATACCATGAGGGTTTAAACTCATCATACTGTTTTTGCTTTCTTGAATACTCCAAAATCATATATGTAAAAAAGATGCCAATAAGTGGCGGCAAGAAGCCAAACTGCGTAGTTGCGATCTCGTAAGAGAGCAAAAAAATGACCCACCAAAAGCCTTTAAAAATTTTAATATCTAAGCTGCTTATGGTTTGCATTTTACCTACCAAGAGCGTGGTTTATGATAGCTTCCCGTGCCTTGTCGATGCCACTTTTGCTGAGTGTCGAGACCAAAATGCCACTTGGGTCAAATTTCATTATCGCACTCTTTTGGCTTTGATTTAGCTTGTCGCTTTTTGTGTATAAATTTAAGATTTTTTGATCAGCTCTTAAAAAGCTTTTTAGGTAAGAATCCACGTTTACGTCGATGTCTAGGTCAAAGTGCCTAGCGTCGATTAGATGTATAAAAAGTCTGATGTCGCTTCTAAATTTCAAAAACTCATCTAAATTTTTTCGCCACTCGTCGTGTTTTGACTTTGCAACTTTTGCGTAGCCAAAGCCTGGTAGATCGACCAAGATGAGCTTAAATTTCTCTTTTTCGCTCTCTTCTTTTTCCTCACAAAACTCAGCCTCAAAGAAATTTATAAGCTGCGTTTTGCCCGGCGTAGACGAGCTTTTGGCTAAATTTTTTTGATTTACAAGTGCGTTTATGAGGCTGCTTTTACCTACATTTGACCTGCCTAAAAAGACCACCTCGCTTGTCACAAAGCTTGGAGCCTCTTTTATGCTTGGGCTTGATGTGATAAATTTAGCGCTCAAGGCTCTTATCACTTGGTTTTATCCTCTATTTGAAAGATAAATTTAACCGGCTTTTTCTCATCGCTATTTACGCTATATGTGCCATCTTTTTGATTGACCACGATCTTTTCGCCATAGACATTTTTATCAGTCTCTACCTCGTGCAAGTAGCCGTTGCCAGTTACTGTGTATGTCTGCTTTGCTGGCTCGTATGTAAGCGTATCACCCTTGCCCTCATAGTGCTTATCTTTCATGAAAATTTTAGCCCTAGCGTTGCCTGTGGCTACATATTTTACTGGCTGGCGCTTTTTATCAAAATGCACAACGACTTTGTTTGCCTTTAGCTCATCGTATGAGCCTTTTTTGATATTTACATTGCCTACAAACTCGCTGATCTGCTTGTTTTCGTCAGCAAAAAAATCATTTGATGTGATCTCAACTTGCTCTGCATTTAAAAATGTAAAGCCCAAAATCATCGCTAAAATCGCTGCTTTTCTTCTACCCATGCCCTTAACCCTTTTATCTGCGTTTGTTTTTTACCAAGATCGTAGCTTCCACTATCGCCTAGTGCTTTGTCGCCATTTCTAGTGATGGTGAAATTTGCTTCTGATCTTACTATTTTTGTCTTTGTGTTATATATAACTTCATCGCTTTTAAATTTCAAACTATCGTTGTTTTCATAGTTTGCATTTTTTTGAAAGATTATCTCATCATTTTGCGAGATAGCCTTATCTGAGCTTAGAAAATGTCTTAAATTTCCCCTTAAAATTCTCGCTTTAAAGTCTAAAAATTCATCCCTGTCGCTATATCTGTTTAGCTCGTCACTCTCATAAACTCCGCTTATCTTGGTCGAGTTTATCTCGTAATCAACCACGTCATTTACCTGCATATTTGATATCTTAGTATCAACCTTTAACACGTTTGCTAAGTATGGGTCTTGAGCCGCTAAAAATATCATCACAGCACTAAAAATGGCCACGACAAAGTAGAAAATTTTTACAACCAACGCTTAGACCACTCGTCATATAAATTTTCTGATTTTATGATCATCTCGATCATCTCTCTAACAGCGCCATTGCCACCTTTGTGCTTTAGCTTTGTCTTTACATCAAGCTCTTTAATGGCATCTTTTGGCTTAAAGCTCCATGCAACTGCGTCTAAAATTTTATAGTCGTTATAGTCATCGCCGATAGCTGCTGCGTTTTTAAAGCTAAGCCCTTCAAATTTTAATATCTCGCTTGCTACTTCAAATTTATCGCCAACGCCTTGATAGACGTGGTTTATCTTTAGATCCTCAGCCCTTCGCTCAACGATAGCCGACTTTCTACCAGTGATGATAGCCACTTTCTTGCCAAGCTTTAGCCAGCTCTCTATCGCGTAGCCATCTTTTACATCAAAAAATTTAAGCTCTTCGCCATTTGCATTGTAGATGATCTTACCATCAGTGAGGCACCCATCAACGTCTAAAAAAATAATCTCTATCATAAAACGCCTTTTGTGCTTGGAGTGCCGATCCTTGCGTTTTTGGCAAGCGCTCTGCGGAGTGCTACGGCAAATGATTTAAATGTTGCTTCGATGATGTGATGAGTGTTTTTGCCACGAATTTGATTTAGATGAAGAGTTATGGCTGAATTTATGGCAACTGCTCTAAAAAACTCCTCCACAAGCTCAGTGTCAAACTCACCAACCTTGGCATTTTCATTAAAATTTTCATATACCAGGTAAGCTCTGTTGCTAAGATCTAGTGCGCAAAAAACAGCCGCCTCATCCATAACAACGCTCGCCTCGCCAAACCTCTCAACACCACTTAATGGATACAAAGCTTCTTTTAAAAGCTGTCCCAAAACTATGCCAACATCCTCGACACTGTGGTGAAAATCCACATGCGTGTCGCCCTTGCATGAAATTTCAAGATCGAGCAAAGAGTGCTTGGTAAAAGCTTCAAGCATATGGTCAAAAAAGCCAATGCCTGTGCTTATCTTTGCAACTCCAGAGCCGTAAATTTTAAGTTTCATCGAGATTTGCGTCTCTTTTGTATTTCTAGTTAGTTCTAAAATTTCCTCTCTCACGCCCTAACCTCTCACTATAAATGCGCCTTGGAATTTACCACTTCTTGCGTAATCCCTAGCCTCGTCCTCGCTTCTAAAGCCATTTAAGAATACCCTATAAATAGTTGAGCCATCTATCGTAAATGTCTTAATGACTGATCTATAGCCATCTATGCTTTTGTGTTCTCTTTGGTATCTATTTGCGCCTTCAAGGTTTTTAAATGAGCCAATTTGTACCATAAAATCTCCGCCCACAACGCGTTGCTCTGATGAGATCACGATGCCGCCAACCGGAGCTGTTGGAGAGACTGGATTTGGCACTTTTATGCCAGTGCTTGTTGGTTTTGTTGGTTGCGCGCTAGCAGTTGTAACAGCGTTAATGTCTTCATTAAAGCCGATAACCTCCATACTAACTGGAGCTGTGCCAGTGCCGATGACATCAAGCTTCATCGCGGCTGCTTTTGAAAGGTCAAGCACCCTGTCAGCCACAAAAGGTCCTCTGTCATTTACACGCACGATGACGCTTTTTTGATTTCTTAAATTTGTTACTTTAAGTATTGTATTCATCGGCAAAGTCTTATGCGCCGCAGTCATATTATACATATTATAAACTTCGCCATTTGAGGTCGTTTTGCCGTGAAAATTTGGGCCATACCAGCTTGCCGTTCCGCTAGCTTTGTCGCCGACACTTACGACGGTTGGATAGTAGGTTTTGCCGTTTATCGTGTAAGGTCTCATTGTTGCTTTTTGAACTGATGCGGAGTTGTTGCCTCTTACATTAGTTGGGCCACTTGGAGTAAATGGAGCCCCGCTCCAAGAACAACCAGTGATTAGAAGTGTAAAACTTAGTCCTAAGTAGAAATTTAGGCTCTTACGGTATGACAATATTTGCTCCGACATTTAAATTTGAACTAGCCAAAGAATTTGCATCTTTTAGATCTTTTTCACTTACATTAAATTTCTTTGATAAAGATGCGATTGTATCGCCTGTTTGAACTACATAGTTGTGAGATTTATTTTGAGTAGAAAAAGGGATTATTAGTTTTTGATTATAACTTACTGCGTTTGTGCTAAGCTCGTTGTAGTCCTTGATTGCTCTGTGGCTAACGCCTGTTTTTTTAGAGATAGAGAGCAAGGTTTCGCCTTTTTTTACAGTGTATGCGTAGAAGTTATTTTTGCCATTAAATGGCTTGAAATTATCTGAGAAAAGTTGCTTTTTATTTTCAGGGATATAAACGTAATAATCTTTTAAAGTTGGAGGAGTAAATACAAATTTTAAATGCGGGTTGTTGCTTTTCATCTTTTTTGTGCTAAGACCGATGCTATCGCCTATCTGAGCTAAATTTGTACCGCCTGGCACTTTTACTTTCGTAAGCCTTAATCCGCCATTTATATTTAGCAAAGATGACTCTTTAGATATCAAAAAGTCCGCATCTTTTGCTATATATGCCGCTCTTAAAATTTTAATGATGAAATTTCTAGTTTCAGCTGGAAGGTATTTTTTCTCAGCATCAAGAAGCGTTACAAGATCGTCTGTACCGGCTTTTTGTATAGCTTTTTTTAACGCACCATCGCCGCAGTTATATGCCATTGCCGCCAAGTACCATTTGCCAAATTGATTTTTAAGTGATCTTAGATAGTTTGTAGCTGCGACAGTTGATTCAACTGGATCTTTTCTCTCATCGGTGTATTGCCCTACTTTTAGACCATGAATTCTTGCTGTTTGCTCCATAAACTGCCACATACCAGTAGCTTTAGCATTTGAGACAGTGTGATTTGAAAAGCCTGACTCTATCATCGCTAGATAGAAAAACGACTCAGGCACGCCTGATTTTTTGATCTGCTCTTTAATCATTGGTATATACATATAGCCATTTTTCAAGGCATCTGTAAATGTTCTTACCTGTGAGTTTTGTATGCCTTGTCTCATCTTTGCATAGTGAGAAGTTTTCATAAAGCTAGCATCGATGTCTAGCTCCTTTAAAATTTTAACCTGAGTGTCATAAGAGCTCTTCTCAGGGGCGTTTGCTAGTAGCAAGGTGCTACATGCAAATAATAAAAATATCTTAAGCATTGCTTTCATTTCTATCCTTTTTCGTGTCAAAGCTTAATGATGCTAGCATCTTAAGCAAGCACAATGCCCAAAATTTAGGCAAAGCACTTAAATAACCTTTTGGCATTATCTGAAGTCGTTTTACAAACTACTTCAAATTCAAGGTTTAAAATTTCAGCTATCTTTTTAGCAACAAATGTCGTAAACGCCGGCTCATTTCTCTTACCACGATTTGGTTCTGGCGTGAGATAAGGGGCGTCAGTCTCTATCAATACCCTATCAAAAGGAATTTTTGGCAGAATTTCAACTAAATTCTTAGCGTTTTTAAATGTCAAAACGCCACCTATGCCAAAGTAAAAATTCCCAAATTTACAAAGCTCCAAAAGAAGTGGCGAAGCATTATAACAATGCAAAACCACTCCAGCTTCAAGCTTTGGCGCATACTCTTTTAAGATGTTAAAAGAGTCCTCATTAGCCTCTCTGATGTGGAGGATAACGGGTTTTTTTAACTCAACTGCCAAATTTAGTTGAGCTAAAAAAATACGTTTTTGATCTTCTTTTTCTCTTAGCTTTTCACCTTCATCTTTTGGCAAGCGGTAGTAGTCAAGCCCGCATTCACCGATAGCCACGCACTTTTTGTCTTTGGCAAATTCTCTTAAAGTCTCTATATTAAAATTCTCTTTATCATAAGGATGAACCCCAACGGCAAAGAAAATATCATTTTTTTCGTGCGCTATTTTAGCCGCTTTTGGTAAATCATTAATATCAGCTCCAGGGATAATAAAGCCTTTTAGCCCTAAATTTCTGGCTTCAGATAAAATTTGCTCTAGGTCAAAATCATAAACTTTACTATCCAAATGACAATGCGTATCTATAATCATAAAGCTATTTCTACCCTATTTCTACCATTTTCTTTTGCGACATAAAGCGCCGAGTCGCAAGCTTCAAGCATATCATCTATCTCGCAGTGACCTTTCCCAAAAGAAACCCCGATAGAAACGGTCACTTTTATGGTTTTATCTTTTATGATCACCTCATTTTCAGCCACTTTTGCTCTTAAATTTACAAAAAATTTAATCGCCTCCTCTTTTGCTATCTTTTTAAGAACAACACAAAATTCCTCACCACCAAACCTAGCGACCACGTCTCTTCCTTTTGTATTGTCAATTAGTATCTTTGCGAGTGATTTTAGTATCTTGTCACCACCATCATGTCCGTATGTGTCATTTATCTTTTTAAAGTGATCTATATCAAGCATAGCAAACGCATAAGGTTCATCAAGCTCTTCAGCTGCTTGGACATACTCTTCTATATCTTGGTAGAAAAATCTTCTATTGTAAGCGCCAGTTAAAAAGTCGCGGTTGGCAAAATTTGCTATCTTATTTATATTTTCCATCGCCTCAATGGTGTTATTTACACGGCAAATGAGCTCTTCTTTTGAAAATGGCTTTGCTATAAAGTCGCTAGCTCCATTTTTTAAAAATATCGAAGCATCAGTCTTTTCGCTAGGCGAGGTCATCACGATCACGCCAAGGTGGTTTTTATCTTTCTCTTTTCTCACCTCTTTTAAGACCTCTAAACCATCTTTAACAGGCATTCTATAGTCAGTTATGATTAAATTTATATCAGGATTATCAGCAAAATAGCTCATCGCCTCTTCGCCGTGGGCTGCTGCTAAAACCTTAAACTGAAGGCTAGTTAATATTTTTTTTATCATATTTCTAAAAGGCAATGAGTCCTCAACGACAAGGACTTTGTATTGTCTATTTTTGCTTAGTCTATTTATCATTTGAAAGATGTAGTTGATATCATCCATATTGCCCTTATAGACGTAATCAACTATGTCTTTGTTTATAAAAAATTCTTTCGTCTTATCATCGATGCTGCCAGTTAAAACGATAGCACAGAGCCCTTGAGCAAGGACATAATCAACGATCTCGCCATTTGGTGCGTCAGGTAAATTTAGATCCAAGATAGTCATAAAATAATCTTTGCCGTGCTCGCTAATAAGCATCTGGGCTTCGGCAAAATCATAAGCAACGTCGATCGCCATATCCTCAATGCTCTTTTCCATCTGCATGACGATTAGCTTAGCAAGTGCCTTATTATCATCAACTACTAGAATTCTTTCCATATTATTCCTGCGATTTTTTATTAAACTAGCTCGGATTTTAACAAATAAACCTAATCACAAAGCTTAAATTTAAAACTTAAATTTCAAGCTATTTTAAAAGTCCTTTTGCAAAATTTATCGCCTCTTCGCTGATATGCTCGCCGCTTATCATACGCGCAAGCTCATTTACACGCTCCTCTTTGTCAAGCTCTCTTACGACTGAGCTCTCGCCGTGACGCTCTACTAAAAAGTGCGAATTTGCCTTTGAGCTAAGCTGTGGCTGGTGCGAAATGGCAAAAATTTGATAGAAATTTGCTAGCTTAAGCAAGACATTTGCGATACTCATCGCCTCTTTTCCACTTAAATTTGCATCTATTTCATCTAAAATGATTACATCACCGCCAGTTTTTGTGATCTCACTAGAGGCAGCTATAAAAGCCAGCCTTAAGCGGTTTAGCTCGCCTGAGCTTAAATTTTTAAGCGAGGTCTCGTTTAAATTTAGACAAATTTCATCAACTCCTAAGATATCAAGCTTTTTAGCCTCAATCCTTAGCGTAATATCTGGCATATAAAGCTCTTTTAGGTATAAATTTATCATAGCCTCAAGCTCTTTTAAATTTACGCTCCTTGCCTTGCTTAAAGTGCTGGCTAGCTCATTTGCCTTTTTGCTTAAAGTTTCAAATTTCTTCTCAAGCTCGCTCTTTTCAAAGCTTAAATTTTCATACCTGGCAAGCTCTTTTTCCTTTTTATCAAGCGCTTCTAGCGCCTCCTCCTCACTGCCATAGCGCCTGATGATGGCATTAAGAGCTTCTATCCTATCAAGCACGCTCTCCACGTCGATATCGTCAAGCTCCTCCATATTTAGGCTATCTCTTGCGACCCTTAGCTCGTTCATCGCATCTTCAAAAAAGCCGTTGTCAAGATCGCTGATACTTAGCGCCTCATTTACGCTGTGCTCTAGCTCAAATATCCGCTCAGCCCTAGCCCACGCCTCATTTATCTTATCTTTTTTACTAAGCCTTTTTTTAGTCTCCATAAGCTCTTCAAACTCGCCTTTTTTAGGCCCGACGCTTCTTATCTTCTCGATCTCAAAGCTAGCAAGCTCCTTTAGCTCCTCGACCTTTTTCTCTTCCTCTTTTATAGTGGCTAGCTCTTTTGAAATTTTAGAAAATTCTAAAAATGCCTCTTCAAATTCCTGCTTTATCTCTTTAAATTTCTCATTTTTTGAAATTTCAAGCCTGTCAAGCAAATTTAGAAATTTCTCATTTTCAAATTCATTTGCCTCTTTTGCCGAGAGATATTTGATGTGCTCGCGCGCCACTTGGGCTAAATTTTTCTTTGAGATAGCTTGTTGGTTTATAAAATACCTCGTGCTCTTATCTTTTAAAAGCTTGAAAATATTGACCTCTTCGTTTTCTATGCCAAACTCATCAAGCTCAAATTTATGCTCAACGTCAGCTTCTATCAGCCTTGCCTCGCTATCTTTTAGCCCAAAAACAGCCATAATAGCACTCATCAGCACCGACTTACCAGCACCACTGACGCCCGTAAATACGCTAAGACCCTCTTTGAAATTTAGCTCAACATTTTTAAAATTTAGATAATCCTTAATCAAAATTCGATCAATCATTATAACCCCAGTGAAGTTTCTCTTTTAAAATTTGAAAATAATCCCTGCCGATATGGCGTATCAGCCTCGCTTTTTTGTCACTTAGACTCATGCTAACGGCTGAAATTTTACTCATATCAAAACGGTCTTGTCCGTCTATGACTAAAATGGCGTCGCTATTTGTTCTAAATTTGACCGTGTGATTTTTCGTAAGCACGACTGGACGCTGCGTGAGCGAGTGCGAGCAGATGGGAGTTAGCGCAAAGACCTCGCTTAGCGGGTAGATGATAGGGCCATTTGCGCTCATGTTATATGCCGTGGTTCCTGCTGGAGTTGCCACTATGACGCCGTCTCCAAAATATGAGTTAAAATACTTTTCATTTAAAAGTGCCTCGATATGCGTCATCGAACCGCCATTTTTACTAACGATGACTGCGTCGTTAAATGCTATCTTTTGCTCAGTTTTGCCATCATTTCTGTGAAGTGTCACATCAAGCATAAAAGGCGTTTCTACCTCAAATTTATCATCAAAAAAGTCTTTAAAAAACTTCTCGCTCTCATTTATCGTGATATCTGTCAAAAAGCCGAGCCTGCCAGCGTGTATGCCTAGGATGAGCGGCGAGATGTGAGCTAGCTTTCTGCAAGTTGAGATGATCGTGCCATCACCGCCAAGAGTGATAAGAAATTCGCACTCTTTGGCTAGTTTTATCAGCTCAAAGCCACTTTTTTCTACCTGCTTTGCACAGTTTTTTTCAAGCAAAATTTCAGCGTTATACTTTTTTAAAATTTTTTCTAGCTTTGCTAAATCCTGCTTAAATAATGGATAATCTTTTGCGATAAGTCCCACTTTTTTGGCGTTTGTGGTATTAAATTTTTGTTCATTTTTCATAGAAATGATTGTAACATATTTTATTTTAACAAAGCTTTTCAAAAGAAAAAAGCGATTATAATTGCCTAAAAAACATTGCAAAGGAGCATTTTATGCGAAGTCATTATTGCACCGATCTTAGCAAAGCTGATATCGGCAAAGAAGTAATACTTTGTGGCTGGGCAAACACATATAGAGACCACGGCGGCGTTGTTTTCATCGACTTAAGAGACGTTAGCGGGCTTATACAATTAGTTTGTGACCCTGCTGATAGCAAAGAAGCACACGACGTGGCTGCAAAAGTAAGAGATGAATATGTCTTAAAAGCAAAAGGAAAAGTAAGGGCTAGGGGCGAAGGACTAACCAATCCAAAGCTAAAAACTGGCGAAATAGAGGTGATAGTAAGCGAGCTCATCATCGAAAATCCAAGCGAGCCACTACCATTTATGATAGGCGATGAGAGCGTAAATGAGGACATCAGACTAAAATACCGCTTTTTAGACCTTAGAAGCGAGCGTTTGCAAAATATCTTTAAAATGCGTTCTCGCGCAGCTATCGCAGCTAGAAATAGCCTAGATAAAATGGGCTTTATCGAGTTTGAAACTCCAGTTTTAACACGCGCAACTCCAGAAGGTGCGAGAGACTACCTAGTGCCAAGCCGCGTGTATCCAGGCCAATTTTATGCGCTTCCACAAAGCCCGCAACTATTTAAACAACTTTTAATGTGTTCTGGCTTTGATAAGTATTTTCAGATAGCAAAATGCTTCCGCGACGAGGACTTAAGGGCTGATCGCCAACCAGAATTTACTCAAATAGATATCGAAATGAGCTTTGTCGAGCAAGAAGATATCATAAATATGGCTGAGACAATGCTAAAAGATATCTTTAAAGCCTGCGGATACGACATCAAAACGCCATTTAGACGTATGAGCTACAAGGAGGCGACCGAGACTTACGGCTCAGACAAGCCTGATCTCAGATACGATCTAAAAATGATCGATGTTATCGATATTTTCGAGCGCTCAAGCAATGAAATTTTTAGCTCTATCGCAAAAGATAAGAAGAAAAACCGCATAAAAGCGCTAAAAGTGCCAAATGGCGACAACATCTTTAGTAAGCGCGAGATGAATAGATTTGAGGAATTTGTACGTAAATTTGGCGCACAAGGACTTGGCTACTTCCAGATGAAAGAAGATGGTTTAAAAGGTCCGCTTTGCAAATTTTTCGAGCAAAGCGACCTTGACGAGATCGTCTCAAGATGTGAGCTAAAAGTTGGCGATGTAGTATTCTTTGGTGCTGGCAAGAAAAAGATTGTGCTTGATTATATGGGAAGATTTAGAATTTTCCTAGCAGAACAAATGGGTATCATCGATCAAGACAGACTTGAGTTTTTATGGGTGCTTGACTTCCCAATGTTTGAGCAAAATGACGATGGTAGCTACTCTGCGATGCACCACCCATTTACTATGCCAAAAAATATAGACGAGCCTGATCTTGAAGATATCCTATCTATCGCTCACGACGTCGTACTAAACGGCTTTGAGCTTGGTGGCGGAAGTATAAGAATTCACAAAAATGACATCCAACAAAAGGTCTTTAAGCTTCTTGGCATAGATGAAGCCGAGCAGCGTGAGAAATTTGGCTTCTTGCTTGATGCTTTGACATTTGGTGCGCCTCCACATGGTGGTATCGCGATCGGCTTTGACAGGCTGAATATGCTTGTAAATAAAGCAAGCTCGATCCGCGACGTCATAGCCTTCCCTAAAACACAGCGCGCTCAGTGCCCACTCACAAAGGCACCAAGCTACGCTAGCAACGAGCAGCTTAGGGAGCTAGGACTAAGGATAAGAGAAAAAGAGCAAAAGGCTTAAAATTTTGCAATAAATTTAGACTTTTAGATGTCTAAATTTGAGTTATTTTAAAAATTTAAATTTTTGAGATGAATTTGGATGTTGTGCAGAAAATTTCATCCCAAAGCTAGACATATAGTCTGCTGCAGGGTGAAATTTTCAAACTCATTCAAAGGCGCTCAAAAAATATAAAAAAGGGAAAAAATGAAGAATTTATTTTTAATCATAGGCGCTCCAGGCAGCGGCAAAACAACAGACGCATCGATCATCGCACAGCAAGATGAGAAATTTGCACACTTTTCAACTGGCGATCTTTTAAGAGCTGAAGTAGCTAGCGGTAGCGAGCTTGGCAAACTAATAGATGGCTTTATCTCAAAAGGAAATTTGGTCCCACTTGACGTTGTCGTAAATGCGATCGTCTCAGCTATCAAAAGCTCAAATAAATCAAACATCATAATCGACGGCTACCCAAGAAGCGTTGAGCAAATGACCGAGCTTGACAAAGTCTTAAGCGAGCAAGATGAAATTTCTCTAAAAGGCGTCATCGAAGTAGATGTTAGCGAAGATGTGGCAAGAGCTAGAGTGCTTGGCCGTGCAAGAGGCGCTGACGACAACAACGAAGTCTTTAACAACCGCATGAAAGTCTATCTTGATCCGATCAAACCTATCCGCAAATTTTACAGCGAAAAAGAGCTACTTCACGTGGTAAATGGCGAGCGTGGTATCGATGAAATCGTAGCTGACATCAAAAATTTACTAGCTAAACTTATATAATTCACAGACCTTGCATCAAAAGGTGCAAGGTTTTAAAACTTACCATTTATTAACACCCAAAATGTAATATCCTTTAAATTTAACAATCAACCAAAAGGGAGAAAAAAATCTTCATCGCTTCACTGGCTGCTAGCATCGCAATGGCTGGAGGCTTTGTCTCAAAACACTCAAGCGAGAATTCTATAAGCGTAAAAGAGGCTTTAAAACTAAATGATGACGCAAAAGTCATGCTTGAGGGCAAGATAAAGTCACACATCAAATCAGACAAATATGAATTTGCCGATAAAAATGGCGATACTATTGTTGTTGAGATTGACAATAATAAGTGGGGCAATGTAACAGCTAACGAAGACACGCTTTTAAGAATAAGAGGCGAAGTAGATAAAGAGCTTACAAAAACAAAGAACGACGTAGGTAGCGTAGAGGTTATAAAGTAGTTAAATTTTACGCGTATTTAATGCAAAAAATACTAAAATCACGAAAATTTCTAACACAAAGGACGAATATATGGACGTTTCAAAGATCAAATTTGGCTCAAACCCAGACAAAATCAATGCTGTAATCGAAATACCTTATGGCTCAAATATCAAATACGAGATCGACAAAGATAGCGGTGCAGTCGTAGTTGATCGCGTGCTTTACTCAGCGATGTTCTACCCAGCAAACTACGGCTTTGTACCAAACACACTTGCAGCTGACGGCGATCCAGCTGATATTTTGGTGCTAAACGAGTATCCACTCCAAGCTGGTAGCGTCATCCCTTGCCGTTTGATAGGCGTTTTGGTGATGGAAGATGAAGCAGGTATGGATGAGAAGCTTTTGGCTGTGCCAGTTACAAAGATCGATCCAAGATATGAGGCGATAAAAAGCTACGAAGATTTGCCAACTGCGACGCTAAATAAGATCAAAAATTTCTTTGAAACTTATAAAATTCTTGAGCCAAACAAATGGGTAAAGGTGAAAGAATTTAAAGACGCAAACGCTGCAAAAGAGATTTTAGACGCTGCGATAAAAAATTATAAATAATTTATAAGCCCTATTTTAGGGCTTTTTCTTTTTAAATTTGTTCGTTTTTATACGCCATATTAAAAAGGCTATTTTTATATTTAGATAAGCTTTTTCTTGTATAATACGATTTTCTTTCAACTGTGGGTTCATAGCTCAGTTGGTTAGAGCATCCGGCTCATAACCGGATGGTCCCAGGTTCGAGTCCTGGTGAACCCACCACCTACTTTCAAGTTTAAATTTCACTATTTTTCATTAGATTTCAAAATTACCAAATTTAAAACAATCTGCTTTTTACCAACGCCAAAGTGAAATTTAAATCCACTTTGACATAAATTTAAAATTTATACTCGATCTTCAAACCACCACTTATGCCGTAGTTTTTATCATTATCAAGCATCCCGCTTAGCTGAGAAGAGAGAACTAAATTTTCGCTAAGTTTGGTGTCTGAGTTTAAAGTAAGCTTATAGCTTAGTTTATTGTTATCAAGCTTGTAATCAACATACTCATTTGAATTATTAAGCGAAACATAAGACTTATCTTCTGAGTTATATACACTTTGTTTTACTAAAAATTGCACGCCAAATGCGTTTTTCTCGCTGTTTAAAGCGTATTCTACTCCTGCTGCTACAGCCACATTAAAGTCATTTATGCTCTTTTGGTCATATCGGTCATTTTTAAATCCATCAATGCCATTAGCGCCAAGCTCTAGTGCGAGTAGTGGTTTTATGCTTTGCTCAAACTCGCCACTTTTAGAGAGTGAAATTTTATATTTATAGTAGTTGCTCGAGAGGATGCCTCTGCCTTTTACGCTAGCTTTTTGCGCCTCATCTAGGCTACGTTTTGAGTTTATAAAGGCAAAATTTAAGTTACTTTGTATCTCGTGAGCTCCTCTTTCAAAAAGCCCATACGCACCAAAACTATAAATTTTAGCATCATCTTTTAATACATTTGAGCTAAATTTAGCCTTGCTTACTCCAGCGCTCACGCCTAAGATAAACTCGTCATAACCTCTGTCATAGCCGATATTTGTACCATAAAATTTAAGGTCGCCATCGCTTTGCCTATCCTTAAAATAAGCACCATTTACATTTGCCCAAACGTTATTTCTCTCCCTGCTAGCTTCTGCTGCTTCGTAAGCCATCTTCGCGCTTGGCATGATGTCACTTTCAAGTCCAGCTAGCTTAAACTGCGAGATATCAGCCTTTGCTCTTAGCTGCGTGACCTGAAATAACCTAGAGTTCATCAGCTCATTGCTGTTTTGCAAGGCTTTTATGCTCACTTTGAGCGCTGAAGTAGAAATTTCTTTCATCTCTTTATCTGCTTTTTGTGCTAGTTTTCTTAGTGCCTCATCGTCACCACTTGAGATTGCTTGCACAAATTCAGGCGTGCCTTTTAGCATGCTTAGGATTTTATTTTCTCTTTGGCTAAATTTAGAAGCCATCTCTTGCACTACATTAGGCGAAACGGCTGGATTTTCTCCCTTTTTATCGCTTAGCTTCATCTCGATCTTGCCACCATTTATGGCATATGTCATAAACAAATCCCCAAGTTTTTGCTCGTTGTTAAAGATAGCGCCCTCATTTATGATGCTTTGTGCGCTTACTAAAGTATATGTTTTATCAAGCGCCATACCGCCTTTAAGTGCTGCAGTAAAATCAACATCAAATTTCATCCCAGCGCCAAGGGTTAGGACCTTTTTAAAGTCAAGTACTGGCTCATTTTTACTGCCAAAGCTCTTTATCTTTAGGCTCTTTTTTACGACACTATCAGGCTCAAAGCCAAGCTTTTGCGCGCCACTAACCTCTAAATTTTCTACCTCAAATTTACCATCGCCCAAGAGCACATCTTTAGCCAAAGGCGTATCTTTGCCATTTACAACCAGCTCTTTTAGCTTAGTTGCACCTCCTCCTACTCTTAGCAGGCTATCACTATCCATGACGATTTTATTGTCAAATTTAACGTCTTTAACAAGTAAATTTTTACTCTCAATATCCTGGCGGTACTTTAAGCCGTCATCATAGGTGTTTGAGCCATCAAATTTATCTATATAGTGAGTTAGCTCGCCACTTAAATTTATGACCGAGTTTTTAGCCGTGATGTCGCCATTTAGCTTAGCATCTTTACCTATGGTAAGCTCTGATGATTTAAGCTTTATGCCATCTTTTGCACTAAATTTTCTCTCGTCCCAGTCAGGCTGAGAGAGTGTGGATGGGCGAGCTAGATCCATATAGGCTGGCTCGTTTAGACCAGCTGCGGCTATCTTGCTCTTTGCTAGGGGAGTTAAAACGCTAGCATCGCCAATGGCGTGCGTCTTTGGATGTCCTTGGAGCGTAACCTTTGCATCTTCTAGGCTCAAAGCACCATCAATGTCAAATCCTCCGTCAAAAACAAGCTCCTTGCCCTGCCCACTATGTCTTAGCTCTATATTTTTATCGATGCTTGCGTGAAATATCGTATCTTTGCCACTCTCGCCGTTTATAGCAAGCGTTGCTCTTTGTGAGTTTTCATTTGTTATCTTCGCGTCGCTTGAGTTGGCTGATATGTTGTCAAAAGTCTGATCAAAGCCATTTAGATCAAGCGCTCCACCGCCATTACCAAAGAAAATTTTATCATTTAAATTTTCATTCACACCAAGCCTTAAGAGCCCCCTGCCACTTGTTAGATAAATTTTATCAAAGGCATTTAAAGCTCTTAGCTCAACCACGCCCTCGCCTAGCCTTAGTGGCTTGTTGCCACTTGAGCTTACTATCAAGCTGCCTTTGCCTAGCTTATGCACGCTTGTGTCTGAAGTGACGTTTAAATTTAAACTTCCACCCCCAGCTATGTCAAAACCTGCAAATTTCGCTATCTTGCTACCATTTGTGCTATTTAGCGTAAGATCTCCGCTATTTACGACGATACCGCCATGTCCTAAGTCTAGATTAGAGTTTAGCGTGATGTTTGAGCCATTTGCGCTACTAAATATATTATCTTTATTTTGCACTAGCGCGCTACCTAGGACATTTACGCCACTTACTAAATTTTCATACTCTTGTTTATAGTCGTTAAAATCTCTTGCAGTGACGATAGAAGCGTAGTTTTTATTATCCTCAACTCCGGTTAAAACGCCTACTAAGACCCATTTTTGAGCTACCGTGTCATAGACAAAAAACCCAGAGCCACTATCTCCTGGTAAAAGTCTATTTCTAAAGCCTCTGTTTGAAGTCATAAATAGATAAATCCCAGGTTTGCTTACACTTGAGTAATGGCTCTTATAAACCGCAGAATACGCCACTCCTATCTCATTTACGCTTGCGCTAAGTGCGTTATTTACTATATTTTGGTTCTCAAACTCAGTAGCGCTCATCACCTCAGCAAAGCCATCTGAATCGCTTTTTGGCTTTTCAAGGGCAAGTGAGCCTGTGCCAGCCTCGTATGCAAGGATGTTCTCGCCACTAGCTCCGCCGCTATTTTTTATATCTCTAAAACGATCTTCTATCTTGTTTGCATTAGCCTCATCTTTTGCTTGATCTTGGCTAGAGATCTCCAAATTTGGCACATCCAAAGGATCGATCTGCCCTTCGACTATGTATTTTGAAGTTCGCAGATATGTTGTGTCTGCGCCATAAAGCTTTTGCGTAGAATTTGTCGCGTATTCATAAAGTGTGTTGCCAAACCAGCCTCTGTTTTCATTAAAATTTGTAGCAGCTGAGGCAAGGAGTGTGTGATTTGCCGTTACTACAAAATTTCGTCCAAGGGAGGTGAAGTTGCCTTTATTGTTTCTTGCGTTGTTGTTTGGGATCTTATTAAACGTAAATTTAGTGCCGTTTCTTTGCGTAAATTCCAGTGGAGCGTCTGTGGCTTTAAAGATGCCTTTATTTTGCGCAAGATCAAGGTAATCTCTATAAAAATTTGTCCCTATATCCATGACCTGAGCGTCTAAGCAGCTAAATAAAATGCTAGATAAAACAAGAGAAATGCTAAGATTATTTTTCAAGATAAACCTCCATTTTTAAGATAAATTCCATTTAAATCGCAAAAGGCATTATATACCTTTTTAAACCTTTTGATGATTAAAATCTTAATTATTTTTTAAACGATAAATTTACTTTAGCAAATTTACCCCTTCGTTTTTTGAATTTATCTCGATTTTTAAGCTAGCATTTGGCTATAATCACTCAAATTTAGATTGCGGTCGCAATTTACATTTGCATAAATTTACCTTCAACTACCATTTTTGCAAATTTCAAAAGTCAAATTTCACAAGTTTCGCGTGCCGAAAATATCAAATTTACATTTCTTAAATCCCAAAAGGAGATTTCGTGGAATTAAAACAAACCGGTATATCACGCCGTGGCTTTTTAAAAGGTGCTTTAGCCACAGCTGCTGCTGCCACGCCACAAACGATGCTGGCTGGCTTTACGCCATTTAAGTCTGACTCGCTTCAAGTTTGGTCGTGTGGTGGCCTATCTGAAGCTTTTAATAAGCTAAATGCCATTTACGAGTCAAGAACAGGGCACAACATCCAATACACTGGCGCTTTTGCTGGTGCTCTTGGCAAGTCGCTTTTAGCACTTCAAAGCACGACCGAGCTCTTTGGAGCAAGGGTTTTAGAGCTTTCTAAAAAACTTCGCAAAGCTGGTCTTAGCCTCCACTTTAGACCACTATGCTTTACTGACTACGTCCTAGTCGTGCCAAAAGGCAACCCTGCTGGCATTCGCGACTTAAAAGACCTTGCAGAGCCAGGAGTTAGAGTGATGCTGCCTCTTAGATCATCGCCCCCTGGCAGTGGCCCAGTCAAAGGGATCTTAAAAAACTCAAACCTAACTGATGCGGTGATGAAAAACATGGTCGCAAACGGATCATGCGTCATAAATATGATGTGCGACCTAGTTGATGGCAAGGGCGATGCCTCGATCATCGAAAAACGCCTAACAACGCACGATAAGTTTAAAGACAAGATCGAGTATATGCCCATCGATGAAAAGCTCATCCCGCCTGGACCGCTCACTTTTACGCTAAATATAATGAAATATGTAAAAGATGAAAGGCTCGCAAATGACTTTGCAGACTTTGTTTGCGGCACTGAGGGGCAAGAAATTTTTGAAAAACATGGCTTTACCTCCATTTATTCAGCGCGTGGGCTAGAGCTTATAGAAAGGTTTGGTGTAAAAGATGTGTAGTAGCTGTAATAGCGCATGCTCTAATAGCAGTGCATGCGGCAATGTAAATTTAAAAAAGAAAAGCAAAAACTCTCCCACAACAAAGATAAGACGCCTAGTGCAGCTCATCTTCATAGCAGGCATCGGACAATGGGCGTATTACGGCATTTTTAGATGCCCTTTTGTAGTGCCTTTTGTAAATTGCCAAAACTGCCCTATCATCACCTGTTGGGGGCGGATCACGTCGCTGTTTTTTGGATTTTGGTTATTTATCCCAGCGCTTGTCATCCTCTTTGGCAGGGCATTTTGCGGTTGGGCCTGTCCAGCTGGCTTTGTCAATCAAATGCTTGGTAAATTTGCCTTTTTCAAGCTAAAAATTCGCAGCAAAAAGCTGATAATCGCTCAAATAGGCATGCTAATTGCCATAGCAATCAGTCTTTGGGTCTATTTCGTCTGGGGCAATCCACGCATGATGATACCTATAAGAACGAGCGATGAGTACCTAACTGCCGTTACTTTGTCACTTCGCTTTGGCGAATGGGAGTGGGTCACTCGCACGGCAGTCATCATCTCGGTCATGCTAGCCTCGCTAATCATAGCCAACCTTTGGTGCCGCTTCGTCTGCCCATCAGGTGGCGTGCTTGAAATTTTGCGTAAATTTTCGATCTTTCGCGTCTATAAAACAAGCGCTTGTGACGACTGCGACGCATGCTTGCGCAAGTGCGAGATGGGGACAAGACCTGATGAGATAAACTGCACAAACTGCGGAGACTGCCTCAATGTCTGCCATGCAAATGCCATTAAATTTGGAAGGAAAAAGAGCTAATGATATTTCGCACTAAGGCTGATTTAGACAATCACCCATGCTTTAATAAAAAGGCCTCCACTAGCTACGGACGCGTGCATCTGCCAGTTGCCCCTCACTGCAACATCCAGTGCAACTTCTGCAACCGCATATATGACTGCGCTAATGAAAATCGCCCTGGCGTAACGGCAAAGGTGCAAACGCCAGATGAATCGGTGAAATTTTTAGAAAAGCTCTTTAAATTTAGACAAGACATCTCAGTCATCGGCATAGCTGGACCTGGCGATCCGATGTGCGATGCTGACAAGACGCTAGCGACCTTTGAAAAGTGCAAGTCCCACTTCCCAAATGCCCTGCTCTGCCTCTCGACTAATGGCTTAGCTCTGCCTGAGCACGTTGATGAGATCGTGCGTCTTGGCGTGAGCCACGTGACAGTAACTGTTAATGCCGTGACGCCAGATGTTGGCTCAAAGGTCTATTCGTGGGTGAGATATGAAGGTAAAAACTACTACGGCGAGGAGGCTGCTAGGATACTGCTAGCGCGTCAGGACGAGGGCATCCGCAAGCTAAAAGAGGCTGGCATGCTAGTAAAGATAAACACCGTAGTCATCCCTGGGGTCAATATGGATCACGTCCAAAGCATCTCGGCAAAGGCAAAGCAGTGGGTAGCTGACATAATGAACTGCATGGCGATGATACCGGTGCATGACACACCTTTTGAAAATTTAAAGTCCCCTTCAACCGAGGAGATACACTGCATACGAAGATCGATAGGCGGCGATATAGAGCAGATGACGCACTGCAGTAGGTGCCGTGCTGATGCATGCGGGAAGCTTGGCGAAAGATAACGATAAAAGACACTAATTTTAGTGTCTTTTTTTGCTTTTTAGTTTGTGGCTTGCGTGGTTCGCGGCTTACGGCATTCGTACCTTGCAGCTCTTGGCTCTTGGTTAAATTTTGTAAAGCTTGCTAGATATCAAAGTTATAAAAAAGCATATAAAAGTGCAATTAATTCGTAGTTAAAGTGTCGAAGTGGCGAAAATTTCTTTACATTACTTTGCAAAACATCTTTTTACAAACTCTTTTTAAGCTCTTTAAATGGGCTTAAATCAGATATCTTAATACTTTGCTCAATATTCATCTATCTCATAGCCTTTATAGTTTTGTGCTTGTGAATAGACGCCATTTTGTGTGAAATTTAAATTCACTCTTATATTTGTTTTACTCTTGCATAAATTTTGTCTTAGCAAACTACCTAAATTTATGCTTGCTTTAAATTTACAAGCTCAAATTCTGCCCAAAATTCGCTCCCAGCTCCTGCTTCGCTTTTTACGCCTAGCTTTGCGCCGTGAATTTTAGCTATATTTGCAGCGATGGCAAGACCAAGCCCACTGCCTCTGTTTTGGCTTTTGTTTCTTGAGCTTTCAACTTGATAAAATTTATTCCAGATTAGCTCGATATCTTTTTTAGAGATGCCTAAGCCATCGTCTTTTACAGACAAAAGTGCGTGCGTTTTTGTGAAAGTTAAATTTAGCTCGATCTTAGCTTCTGCAAATTTTAGTGCGTTGCTTAAAAAGTTATCCACTAGCCTTGAGATCATCAGCTCATTGCCTAAAATTTGGACATCTGGCGATACAACGCAGCTAAATTTTAACCCTTTTTCATTTGCTAGCTTCTCATAGTCGCTGGCTAAATTTTGCAAGATAGAACTTAAATTTATATCTTTTAGCTCCAAATTTCTGCCAGCTTCTAGCCTTGAGAGCTCCAAAATTTGATCTATCAGCGAGGTTATCTTTCTTGACTGCCTAGAGATGACCTCCAGCGACTCTTTGGCCTCGTCCAAATTTTGCGAGTAATTTTTAGCGTAGTCGCTCTCAGCCATGATGACAGATAGCGGCGTTCGCAGCTCGTGCGAGACGTCCGAGGTGAGCTGTTTCTCGCCTTGATAGACCTTTTCTAGGGAGTCAAGCATCTGGTTAAAAACGCTTGCAAGCGCATGCAGCTCGTCTTTGCCAGCAGGTAGGTCTATGCGCTTTGAAAAGTCCCGGCTGCTGCCTATCTCAAGCGCGGTTTTTGACATCGTAGCGACTGGCTTCATCGCGTTTTTTATCGTTTTATAGCCGCCGTAAAGCACAAAGAGAAACAAAACCGGCACAAAAACGCCAAGAGCCAGTAAAAACAGCCCCTCTTTTTTAAAAAATTTCTCTGCATTTATCACGCCTCTGACCCAGACATTTTTGCCTTTAGCTGCGATGTCGTAGTAGTAAAAGCGGTTTTCGCCGTTTTCAAAAAGGCGCACTGCACCGCTGTTCATTTTAAGTGAAATTTGAAAGTGTTTTGGCGCTAGACCACCGATCACATCGCCTTTTGCATTATATTTTATAAAAAATATCCCATCATCGTATGGCTCAAACTCATCCATATCATTGGCGATTTTGGTGACTGATTTGGCTAGCTTTTTTTGGCTCACGTCCTCAAAAACCTCATCCGCCACGACCGCCGAGATAGCAATGAGAGCCGCCACGATAACGATGATAAAAAACGAGTACCAAAGTGTTACGCGCGCGGTTATTGGGATGTTTGCAAGCGCTTGTTTAATCCTTAACAACATAGCCAAGCCCTCTTTTAGTCTGGATCACCTCGCACTCGCCAAGCTTTTTTCTTATGTTTTTTATAAGGACGTCGATGACGTTTGAGCCGCCTGTGTAGTCAAAGTCCCAGACGTGTTCTTTGATCTGGTCGCGAGTTAAGATTCTGCCCTTGTTTAGCATCAAAAACTCTAAAATTTCATACTCTTTGCCGGTGAGCTCGACCTGCTCGCCGTTAAATTCGACTGACTTTTTAGAAAGGTCGATCTTTAGCTCGCCTGCGCAAATTTCACTAGCCACATTGCCGCTGTTTCGGCGAATGAGCGTGCGCACCCTAGCTAGTAGCTCCTTAAAGTCAAATGGCTTGACCAAGTAGTCATCCGCGCCCGCGTCAAGCCCCTTTACAACGTCATCCACATCGTCTTTTGCCGTTAGTATCAGCACAGGGGTCGCTAGCTTTGCGGTGCGCGATCTTTGCAAAAATGTAAGTCCGTCCATCACCGGCATCATAAGATCAAGCACGATGAGATCGTAGTGCGCGACGGCGGTAAAGTCCATCGCCTCCTCGCCGTTAAACGCGCTATCGACGCTATATCCGTTTTTCTTTAGGTGCCTTGTAATGACGCTATTTAGGTCCATTTCGTCCTCGACGACTAAAATTTTCATCCCTGCCTCACTTGGTTTTGCCAGCTATTTTATCAAATTTGGCTTTTTATTTTTAGATTTAAAATTTCGCCATTTGCTGCGCCTATCTTAAAATCATACAAAAAGCCATTAAATTTAGCCCTTGCGTCATAAAAATACTCCGCCCCAAGCGTGCCAAAACTTTGTTTTTTAGCTAGATAGATCGGCTCAATTTCCACCTCGTTTGGCTCTACTTTTAGGCGCTCTGTGACGATCTCTTTGACTTTTTCTGGCAAGATGCAAGCCACTCTTTCAAATTTAGCCTGCTCTTCATTTATCTTTGATAGCTCCGCCCTTTGCGCCTCGTCTTTTAGGCAGTTTGTAACGTTTGATAGCCACACACCAGCCTTGCCAGTGTAGATAAGCGCACCAGCTACACCTTGAAGTGAAAGCTCGAGCGCATTTTTAAAGAAATTTTGAGCTTTGCATTTTGGAGCTGCTTGGCTTAAATTTTTTGCGCTACTGTTTGCCTCGCTTGAATTTTTATCTAAATTTTCAGGCATTTGCTCGCTCTTTCTTAAATTTTCGTAACTATTTTTATTAGTACCAGCCTCGGCTTTTTTACTTAAATTCTCTCTCGCGCTTTGGCTAAAATTTTCGTTCAAATTTTTCTCTAAACCCTGCTTGCTAACGTTATCGTTTAAATTTTGCTCTAAATTTTCACTCATCTTTTTCACCTTTATAAAAATTTAACGCCCAAAAAGGGCGCTAGATCACTTTGTATAGTTGCCGATTATCTCGCCAGTTTGAGCGTTTATGATCACCTTTTTCTCGCTCCTGTCGCGCTTAAGCTCTACTTTGTATATCCAAGCACCATTTTTATTATCAAGCTCTGCCTCATCAAGGCTCCAACCAGCCTCGAGCGCTTGAGCTTTAGCTACAGCATCGTCGATGCTAAGAGTAAATTTTGAAAAATCTACTGCTTCGATCGGCAAGATATGTTTTTTATTTTTATTCTCTACTTTTACGATCTGGCCGCTGTTAGCATCGATCTTGATATCTTGTTTGACGCCGTCTTTAAAAGACTCTATCTTATAAAATGTCACGCCCTTTTTGACGTTCATCTCGATATCTTTGACGCTTGAGCCTGGGAAGTTTTTCTCAGCTATGTTTAAAGCCTCTTTTGACGTGATGGCTGCTTGCAAACTTGTTGCTCCTAAAATTGCTGCTAAAACTGCTGCACCTAGTACCTTTTTCATTTTTAATCCTTTTATTTTTGATTTCCAACTTTCGTTTGGATGAGCGCATTATAAAAGCCTAAAATGAAGCTAGGATGAATGAAGGAAAATTTATTTTAACTTCGACTAAGGCCTAACATATAATCATATTTTGACAGCAAATTAGAACGATATAATTTCAAACAACAAATAAAGCCGAGGGGAAGTAAAGGAAAAAATATAAAAACCAAGAAACTTAAAGTTCTTGAAACATCGTTAAAATTGGAATTTGAAAAGAATATATAAAAAGAAATGGCTCCGGATGCTGGGTTCGAACCAGCGACCAAGTGATTAACAGTCACCTACTCTACCGCTGAGCTAATCCGGAACACTTAAAAGAAGTCGTATTATAGTTAGCAATCATTTAAAAATAGCTTAAATAACTAAAGAATAGAGAATTTATATTAAAAATCAGCTAGGGGCAAAGCGCCCCTAGTTTTAGTATAGACCGAAAGTTCCGTCTGTTCTTTTGTAGATGACGCGCATTTTGGCATCAACATCGTTAAATACATAAAATTGTTTATCGCTTGATTTTAGTTTATCAAGTGCTTCTTCTACCTCAAGAGGTTTGTAAATTTCAAGCTCCATAGGCACGATCTCTTCGACGCCTTCGATCTTTTCTTCACCTATTCTAGAGCGAAATTCTTTATCATCGGCCTTACCTTTTACTGTAAATTTCTTATCATGTTCCCTTCTTAAAACTTTTGAAGCCTTTTCGATAGCAAGATCTATCGCCGCATAGAGATCTTTATCTTTTTGGCGGACGACTATCGTGTCTTTATGTGCCATATTTAGAGAAAATTCTGCATTAAAGCCCTTTTTGCCTTGCTTTTCATCTGCTCCTACTACGCATCTTGCTGAGATGATGTCAAGGTTGTACTTGCCAAGGGTGTCAAAAGCGTCTTGGATGTAGTTTTTGATGGGTTCTGTTAGCTCAAATTGTTTTCCTACAATGCTTATGTTCATCGCAATCTCCTTTATAGAAAGTAAGATGATTATAACACGACGAAACTAAAAGCAAATTAAAGTAAAATCTTTATAAAATTTTAAAGTTTCTGAAGAGTTCGTTTGTGAAAATTTATAGGATTTGAAGCTTTTCCTGGCTTTGAGCTGACAAAGACATCGAGCATTATCGTGCCTTGATTTGCTCCTTTTACTATCACAGCATCTTTGTTTTTACAAGCATCGCCCATATCGCCAAAGTATTTTACATATACTTTAAAGGTAAAGAGGTCGCCGAATTCGCCACTTATCGGATTGTGCTCGTCGCCAAGGCAAACTGCTCCAGTTTTATAAAAGTCATTGCTTATGATAGCTAGCATGGCGTACTCAGTCGCTGCACGGGCTACTAGCTCGCTTTGCTCTCTTAGATAAATTTCACTATTTTGCTTAACTGAAGTACTAGCGATCGAAAGAGCTAGCATACAAATAGAGCTTGCGATCACCACAAAAAATATCGCTGCAATTAGCGTAAATCCTCGCCTCATCAATAAACCGCCTTTGACTTGCAGATGGTTATCTCTGAGTTTTTTGCCCTCATGCAAAGCTTTAGCACGATGACGCCATTTTTTTCAGTAAAGACAAACCTCGTAACGTTTTTAGCAAGGGTTGCCTTTTCGCCATTTGGTTTATATTTTTCTCCCATCCATGGACGATAGTCGTAGTATAAATTTAGATCAAAGACGCCGTTATTTTTGTCTGCTTGGCTCTGGCTCTGCTCTGGTACTATGGCGTTTGCAGTGTAGGCTAGATGGTACTGCTCTGAAATTTGCTTGTTAGCAAATCCTGAAATTTCTAGCGTGTCGCCGTCTATGCTTTTTACACCAACTTTTGCTATGTCTAAATTTGAAACACCTTTATACCCAAAAGAGTTTTGCACATCATAATAAACATCAGAAAATATCGCTGCAACGCCACCATCTTTATTTTTAAAATCAACACAAGTGGCATTTGTATCTTCCCTGCAAGTTAGATCTTTTATGGTCTCGACAACTCCAGTAGTAAAATTACTTCCAGGACTTATAAGACCAGTTGCTGGTGAGCTATTAGCAAGATCTGCGTAGCCACTATATCTGCCTGCTTTATTATCAGAAGGCACGTCATTAAAAATTTCATACGCATAGGGGATAAATTCTAAAATTTCATACTCGGCATTTAAATTTACCCCGCTATCATTTAGTGCCAAAAAAGCTCCATCAGTTTTTCTAGCGATCACGCTTGGCTTTATGCGGTGCTCTAGCCTCTTTGAAATTTGCTCCAGTGCGATCTCCGTTTGCGTCTCGAGCTCATTTACTGTCCTTGTTTGAAAGTAGTTTGAGTAGATGTTCATTATGGCATTAAAGCTCATCATAGCGATGATACCAAGTACGACGATGACGACTACAAGCTCAAGAAGAGTAAAGGCTCTTTTCATTTCCACGCTTTCGTATTTAGCGAGCCGCCCTCGCCTAGGTTAAAAGCGTAAGCTCTTAGCACTGATGTCGTCTCTTGTTTTGTGTCATTTTTATATGCAGTAGCAGTTACTACTATCTCTTTTACGTCGCTGTTATCTAGCCCTAAATTTGGCTTAAACCAGCCATTGCTCTCATTCACAATTACATTATAGTTTGAGCCAACTATATAGTCTCTATTTTGATTTGTTGTGTTTAAATTTTTATTTCTTTCATCGTAGTATTTTACCGACCTTATAGATGCATCAGGTGGCTCTAGCTCTGGTGAGTTTTCGTAAGCAAAAACCCTATGCCCATCGCCTGTTATTTTATTTATCTTATAAAATTCGTTTCTTTTATCGCCTGGCTTTAATATGATAGGAAAGAAGTAAGCAGTCTCAGCGCTAGCACTAACGTTTGAGATTTTTATGATCCTATTACTAAAAGGAGCTTTTAAGATAAGCCCCACATACGTCTTAGCATTCATCAAACTCTCTTGCGTAACCGCCTTTTGATTTAGCTCAGATGTGGTCTTTAGTACAAGCGGTATCGACGTGCTGATGATCGCCACAACGACTATCGAGAGGATAAGCTCTATAAGAGAAAAGCCTCTTTTTACCAAGAAATTCTCCTATTTGTCTTATCGCTTAGATCGTTAAAGTTGTTTTCGCCGCCTATGACATTTCCCACATCACCTTTGCCAGAGCCACTTTTTAGGGTCTTGCCAGCCCAGTCGCCATTTGGCACGAGAAATCTCACTGTGAAATCATTTGTCGCCGCATCTTTATCAAATTCATTATATATGAGCCAGTTATTCGTATGCATCTTGGCTATATCTGTAACTGCTCGGTTATTTTTTACATAAATGTAGCTGACGCCGTCACTAAGTGCTGTCTCTTTGGCTGTATCTCGCGTAGTGTGATTTGAAAAGCTGTAACTATCGACATTGCCATAACTAGCATCGTGCAGAGGATTTACATACCATGAGTGCGTACCTGCAAACTCCTCCCAGCGAGAGCTTGATCCTGGCTTTTGCAACATAAATTTACTCTCGTCGCAGCCATTACAATACACTCCGTAGTAAATTTTTGCTTTAAAGCCAGTGTTTGGTCCCTCATAGTAAGGTGCGTATGTCCTAGCGTAGTAAAATTTCGCCGATGTTTTCCTAGATGGTTTTAAGTATTGGCTACCTTTTGTTTTGTTTATGCTATTTTCATCTTCGGCTAATTTTGTAAAGGTAAATATATCGCTTGTCACCTCAAAAGGATTTTTGGCTACATTTTTTTCACGCTTGAAGTTAAATTTGAGATCTATTTCAGCTGTACCATCGCTTCTAAAAGCCTCTTTTTTTACCATATAACCACCATCATGAGGCGATACTTTTAGCTTTTGAACAATCGCATTTTGATCAGTAGTACCGAAAAATAGTATCTCACTATTTAGCTTTTTAACACCATCTTCATCACTACTTAATTTTGACCCATTGTTGTCTATGTAGTTAGGTATGATATCCCCTACTTTTATATTAAAGACAGCATTACTTGCATAGCAGCCACTTTTATAAAGATGTGCTGTATTGTCGCCAGAAGCTCTTGGGTTTTCATTAGACAACATTGCTTTTACTTTAAATTTTAATGTCGGAGACCACAAAGTTTCCTCATTTGAGATATACGAAAAGTCACTTGATATGATCTCAAAATCACTCACATCAAGGTATTCTGGGATAAAATTTAGTTGATTGTGTTGTTCTTCAAACACTATATTACAACCTATCCTACCCATACCGTCTGGATCGTGACTTGGATTATTTGGATCTATTGATAAATCATTGTTGTATAAATCTAGTGGATTATTTCGGTTTTTCCTAGAGTCTCTACTATACGATTTTACGCAGTCATTTCCATGATTCGTATCTTGATCTACGCTCGTATAAACTGAGTCCATAGCATAAAAATTTGTATCTCCTATGTCTGAAAAAGAAAGTCCCACTTTGTTAGTGCTAATATTTGTAATAACTCCGATAGCCTTATTTGGGTTGTTAAAGCTTATCTCAAATTTATTTTCTCTGCTATCCTTATCTGATAGATCTGCTGGTATAGTGCAGCCAGCAAATACCTTTGGTAGTAGTTGCGCTCCATCACCAGCCTTTATATCACTACTTGCTGTACTTATAAATCCTTTTGTAAGGTCCCCTTTAGCATCATAAGCACCGATTATAAAATCAGTATGGCTTTTACCGCCTATCATAGGGCCATTAGGCGAATCATAAATATCAAATTTGGCTGGTCTAACAGCAAAAGTATCAAAGTCTTCGCATTTTTCATCAGTTAAATTTGTAAGCTTATTAAGATAACTAAGCTTTACGTGCAGAGATGGATATGGTATCGGCACTGTTACGCTTTTTGTAAGGGTGTGCGTCGCGGTAGTAAAATTATAAGTTTTTTCAGGTATGACCGAATTATTTGAACTACAATCAGTCACTAGCTTTAACGTCACGTCGGTATTTGAGTCAGGTGCTTTTAAAGCCCCGTTAGTCTTATCATAGTTTGATATCGTGATATCAAAAGGCTTGTTTGCTATCTTTGTAAAAAGTCTATTTTTAAAATTTGGACCTGCGTCATCTGCTTTACTTCGCGGATAGAAGTTATTTTCCCCTTCA
Source organism: Campylobacter concisus (assembly GCF_002912425.1). GTDB lineage: Bacteria > Campylobacterota > Campylobacteria > Campylobacterales > Campylobacteraceae > Campylobacter_A > Campylobacter_A concisus_AH. The sequence goes on along the minus strand of NZ_POYR01000180.1, from coordinate 10,526 downwards.
TTAGTTACCGTTAAATTATAGTTTTTGGGCACACATTCATTTATCTTGCCTTTATATTTTATGGTCTTGCCAGCAATCGTACTTTCATATTCAGCTTCATAGTCTATCTTACGATATTCAGAATTTGCACTTACAGTCCCTACAAATCTAATATCTGTTGGATATCGATATGATCTTTCTATTGTACCACCTTGAGAACTACTAGCACCTTGACCGACGTAATACCTTAGATTATAATCACTTAATTTCTTAAAATAATGCGCTCCATTATCGTCCATAGGGCATGCTACGGTTGATCCACCAGGTTTAAAAATTTCCGTACAACCAGATTTATCCACATAGCTCATAAATTTAGGATCTAGTTTAACTTTTACACGAACCTTGTTTGCATCTTCATTGCCTCTATTTTTTATAGTAGTTAAAACTTTTATCAAGGTTCCAGGTTTTACCGAAGTAGTACCCTCCCCTCCCTTTTTTACTTCTATATCATCAGTATATATAGTTCTGCCTTCTGCATTTATACTTTGTTTAGTAGTAGAGATTGTTTCTTCATAACAAACTTCAGGGTCATAAAGTATCGTTGAAAAACCAGCCATTCCAAGATTTATCCTATCGCCTTGGATATTGTCACCTATCTTTTCAGCCTTTACGTTAAACTTAATATCAACCTCACTTTGCCTATGTGACATGAAATTTGATATATCAAATATATCTAGATCCATCATTGCATTATATTTTTTATTTACATTGGCAAGTTTGCCAAATCTCGTTATAGATGAGTCAAACTGATTGTGTTGTAAATTTAATCCTGACGGAGATGCGGCAGTAAAAAGACTCTCGAATGAACCATCTTTCTTTTTTATCATTATATCTTCGCCTGTGATCTCTTTGCGTCCACCAAAACCCATAAATGCCAAACTAGAATCTATAGTTCCAGCAGATGGAGTAAAAAAGTCTTCAAATTTTAAATTTATCTCTGTTTTTTGTGCACTTTGCAATACTTTGTTTCTTTCGACATTAGGCGAGATATTTGCCATACCACTATAGATATTAACATCCCTTGGTTTTATGTGTTTGTCCTCTCCAACCTTCTCACCAAAGTCATAGACTATGACTAAGCTCCAACCACCAAACTGAGATGGCACATAGCTATATATCCAGCCTCCATCACCATATAAAACTGAACCATAAGATAATGTTAAAGTCCTTGTCTCATTACTTATCGTTACATTATAGTTGTAGTTCCTAGATAATTTAAAGATGGTTGATGCGATGTTGCCAACAGCAAATGTCCTGCCAGCCTCAGTTGTGCCAAGGCTATCTTGTACTAGTTTAGTTACATCAGCACTTGCTTGATAGACAAAGTACGATGCGCCACTTCTTGCGCCTAAATTTGATCTTTGGGCTGTTTTGTTTGGGTCAGCTGTATTATAGTGAACTGCATCTTTGTAATTGCCACTTGGATCACCGCACCAATTTGCATAGGTAGTATCATTTGGGTGATTTTTGTGATAGCAGTATGGATAGTAAGTATCTCTTGGCACTGAGTTTTTATTATAAGAAGTAAATGAACTCTCCCACTTGATATCATCATAATCAGCTTTTACAGTATATATTCCTTTTGGTGTTTTAAATTTAACGCTAGAGTAGCCAAAAATATCTTCAAACAAATTCTTTAGCAGCTGGTATTCTGCGGTTCGTTCACCATATATAGCACCGCCCCAGTAGAGCCTTGCATATTTTATCTTTTTACCATCTATATTATTTCGTTCAAATTCACTTTTATTTTCAAATTTAAAAGTCGCGCGAGATGAGTTTTTAAATCTCCTACCAGCAAGACTTGGCTCTTCATTGACATATGTCTTTTCTACAATCTGAGAGGTTTCAACCAAAGGATCACCTCCAGCAGCACTTGACTTTGGATCAAAGTTATAGCCAAGCACTCTTGGCATGATGACACTAGCTCCGATAACGTCCATATCGCCAAATATTCTTGTAAATTTATCTTGCTTACTAAGTGTATTGTCTGGATTGTTATTATCAAGATATCCGTCTAGTGTTACTGAACTACTATTATTAGAAGTTGGATCTGATGGATATACCACCCATGTATCTTGAGCAGGCGTAACGCAGTGCTTCATGCCATCAAAGTCGATCTTACAAACTTTTCCGTTACAGCTTGCAGCTTGCTCTGCAGAGCACTCACCGACATTAGCTGGCAATACAAGAGCATCAGGATCAGCATCGCCAAAAACATAGATAAAAGATAAAAGAATAAAAAAAAGAATTTTCAATCTACAATCTCCGTAATGCAACTAACATAGTGGCTTCTTGCCATAGTGGGCAAGTATATCTTCTTGGTTCTAAATGTATGCTTATTTTTTGAAATTTAAAATCTACAAAAAAATGGCTAGGATCTACCAAGAAATTCTCCTATTTGTCTTCTTGCTTAGGTCTTTGAAATTTCCCTCTGCACCCACTACATTTCCTACATCGCCCTTTTCTGAACCTTCTTTTAGTGTCTTACCAGCCCAGTTACCATCTGGCACTAGAAATTTTAATGTAAAATCATTTGTTGTAGCATCTTTATTAAATTCATTATATATTAGCCACATATTAGCATGCATCTTTGCTATGTCTTTAACTGGCTTTTGGTTACTTACAAAAATGAGTTGCTCGCCATTATTTACAGCACTTACATTATTTCCCAAAACCGTATTATTAGAAAAGCTAAAATCATCAAATTTAAGCACCCCTGCCTTATGTGAAGGATTTACATACCATGAAGTAGCCGCTGGAAAAGCTTGCCATGTGCCAGTACCGCTTGTTAAGTATGTAGCTTTGTCGCAATCATCACAATATATACCATAATAAATTTTGGCAAAAAATCCATCTGCTGGACCTTCGTAATAAGGCGCATAGACCCTGCCATAGTAGAAATTTGCCGATGTTTTTTTGGCTGGAGATTCATATTTATAAGACTTAGAATTTATGATCGTATCTAAGTTATCAAGACTAAAATCATCGCTAAATACCGTAAAAGGATTTTTAGCGTGATTTACTTTTCTAGCGAAGTTAAAATAGACTTCTGCACTGGCCTTACCTTCTTCAAATGCACTTTTTTTAATATAAAACATACCTTTTTTAGCGTTAGAACCAGTTAATTTTTTAGTATTTGATCCAAGAACTTCAAAAAATAAAATTTCTTCATTTGCCTTTTCAAGCGTGCCAACATTGCCGTTGTTGTCTGTAAAATTTAAAGGGACTCTATGCAGTTTTAGCTCAAAATTAGCCTCATTTGCATAGCAAGCATCGACATAAAACTTTGCAGGTAGATATTTTTCATCTGAGTATCTATAGTCGCCATAAAGCTCTGGATGCAGATTTTTTAATGTATCAGATAGTTTTGCAGTCACATCAAAACAAAGTTTTACTTTTTGCATACCGTCATTGTCAAGATAAGTCACGTCGTCGTCTTTTATGATTTTTAAATTGCTTATTTGCATATCTTCTGGGATAAACTGAAATGTGACATTGCCTTCTTTTTTGAGCTCGATATCACAGCTAACCCTGCCGATACCATCTGGATCATCTGCTGGGTTGTTTGGATCAAACACTGGTTTTCTATATTTTTTCACACAGTCATCGCCTCTTGGAGAAATGTGCTGATCTACTGAAGTATAACTGCTATCTACTACATAAAAAGTTGTATCACCTATATCTGAGTATGAAAAGCCATCATTGCTATTTGCACTACGTGTGATCTTGCCAAGTCCTCCACTTGCCTCTGTAAATTTTACATTTAGCCTGTTTTTGCTATCTAAAATGGCATTACAGACGTTACCATTTTTAGCTACAAGGCTTGCAAGTAGGCTATTTGCATAGCCTCTTGCTAGATCACTATCGTTTGGCCTCATAGCAGCAAGCGAAATGGCGTCATTATATGTCTCGCCGCCAGTAAAAGACTTTGTTGAAGTACTCATAATAGTACCTGCCTCGTTGTCCCAGAGTCTAAAGTGGCTTGGTCTAACAGCAAAGTCATCTAAATTTTCACATGCTGTGATTTTATCTGGTGCTGTAGGATCTGTTTTTTTCTTAGGGTTAGGATGAGAAATTCTAAATTTAAGACTACTATAAGCCCTATCTACTTTGATATCTTTTAATAAAATCTCACTTATTTTATTTGTAATCATATCCTGATTAAAATTTATATCTTTTTCATACAAATTTGATGTGGCGTCACATGATGTGACCAACTCCACCTTTACATCTACTGGAGAGTGTGGCGCTCTTTTTTTACCGTCCTCTCCGTAGTTTGTGATATAAATATCAAATGGCTTTGAGACTATCTGAGTTAGAAGTCTGTTTTTAAAAGCTCCTGTGCCATCATCTGGCTTGCTACTTGGCACGAAATCATTTGGCTCATCTTCTCCTTCTAGTGTTATATTAAAATCATAAGGTTGGCATTTTTTAATATATGTATCATAAGGATCTAAATTTATAGCAGGATTTGTGCTTGTAATAGTTGTTTTGTAGCTATTTTCTTTAAAATTATTTTCGAGTTTGGTTTTATATATAACGTAGGCATAATTACCTTCATTTTTCTTGATCGTGCCACCTCTATTTGACATAGCACCTTGTCCCAAAAAGAAAGTCAGACTATTGCCACTAAGTCGTTGTAAGCCAACATTATCCGCATCATGCTTTTGTCCAGGCATACCATCAGAATAATTAGACGCTGTCGTTGTCTGGACTATTGTTGTTGAGTTTGGTTCATATTTTTGGCTCGGATTTATAATGGTTTTTAGCACAAAATTTTCAGCATCTTCATTTGTTGATTTATTCATTATTTTTACAATAAATTTTAATATAGTCTCTTTTTTTATGCCTTTTGCTTCTATTATCTCTTTTTTTAATACTCCTTTGTCCATTATCTTAATTTTATCTGCTTTTACGAACCCGCTTTTACCAGGCTCTTTATAATACAAATCCTCTACATAGCAAACTTCTGGTCTATACATACGACTAGAAAAACCAACTAATGCTAAATTTGGACGATCAGCATTTACTATTTTAATTCCGCCCTTGTTTAACAAGGTCGATGCAACTGTAAAACGCATCTGGACTGCTGGATCTTTATTTTCTATAAAACTTGAGATATCAAATATATCTAGGTCAATTTGATTAGTAAAATTCTTGTCAGGATTTATAAGCTTTCCAAATTTTGTCATAGTTGAGTTAAACTGATTGCCTTTTTCATTGTATTTGCTAATTACACTCTTAAAAATACCTTTATGTTTTATCTCTATATCATCACCTACAACCTCCCTTTTAGCGCCAAAAGAAAGCATCGTAAGTGTTGCGTTTATATCCCCATGTTTTGGATTATTAAGATTGTTAAATTTAATTTCTACAATAGATGTTTTTGGTTTAGAAGCCCCATGCTCAAGTTCATAATTTGTAAGCCACTCTGGTGCAAGCTTTTCAAGACCGTCAAATATACTAACCATCTTTGGCTCTATATTATTTTCTCTGGCAGTTTCATCGTCAAAATTATAGATGATAACCAAGCTCCAACCAGCATATTGTGCTGGATTTGTCTGCATCCAATATCCACCATATTTATGTCCATTAACTGGCGAAAATAATAATGAACCCCATACACCTCCTAAATCAACTTGTTCACCATTGCTTCTTTGAAAATACCTATCACTATCTTCCAGCAAATCGTATTTAATAGGAGTGGTCGTAGCTCTGATGTTTCCAGCATAAAAAGTTCTCTCCTCTTTTGTTGTTCCAAGACTATCTTGAACGATCTTTGTTACATCAGCACTTGCAACATATACGTAGTTTATGCCAGCTTTTACGGCCGTTTTGTGGTGCTCATTTGGCTTTCCATCGTATGCTTCTAAGGTCATTGACTTTGGTCGATACTCGCTGAACGAACCTGTCCAAAAGATATCCTCTGGTTTGGCGTCTATCGTTATGGCTTGTTTTTTGCCAGGGACTTTAAAGTCTATCCTGCTATATCCTTTTATAAAGTTCAGCGCATTTAATATAAAATCTGCCGCTACTTCATTTTTAAATTTCCAGTTTTGATAGATAGAACCACCCCAGTAAAGCCTGGCGTAGACCACGTTTTTCCCAGTTAGATATTTTTGTACATGATCGTTTTTTTCACTAAAGTCGAATGTAGATGATGCTGAGTTTTGGCAATAACTAAGTTTATTTAGATTATAAACAAAATCACTTCGACACTGCGTAAAGTTACTAGCGCTAAAGCCACCATCATTTTTAAAAATCTTTTCAGAATAAACCGATGATTTATTATTAGTTGGGCTAGGATCAAAGTTATATTCGCCATCTCTCTGGATCATAACAGTAGCACCTATGGTGACCATATCGCCATTTACTCTTATGTTTGACTTGCCATTTATAACTCTTTGTTTTAGCCCTACTGAAGAATGATCATCAACAGCAGTTTTTAATGACTTAAATCCGTTTGAAATATAACCATGAAAGTGATCTTGCGCTAGCGAAGAAAAAAGAGGGAAAGGTTTTGTATCTACTGTCCAAGTTCTAGGATAGGTCGTTATGCAGTGAGGGATATTTTTAGAAGAACCATCAACATACTCTTCGGCATCTACAAAGCATAAATACTGCACCTTGGTGCTATTTTCATTATAAGGTTTAGTGACTTTACAGCCGATAGACTTTGCTTCGTCTGATGTGCATTCACTAGGTGCACACCAGCTAAATGTAATAATAAAGAGAAGAAGACATATAGTTTTCATTGTAATCTCCTTGATACGAAAGAAAACCAAGGATTGTTTTTAAAAAGCTTCCCTGCGACTTACTTTTGTATGAAATTTTCTATCATTTCAGCTTGTCCGTATTGTGGATACTTTGTAACGTCAAGCACTACTTGAGATAAAGTCATATTGTCCATATTGCAAACGATAGGAGCTACGAAATTCACGGTTGATTTCTCAAGAGGGAGGGCAACTACGATGATGTTATAAATTCTAAGTTGTGAGCTCTCTTTAATATCCATAAGCTCTTCATAGTAGCTTGGGATGTCAAATTCATAACTTCTTAACGCGAAAGGATTTATCATGGTAAAAGATGTTTCGTCATCTTTGCTAGCTAGCTTAACAAAAAATTTATCGAGCTCAATAAGTTCCATCGTCTTGATATGCTCGAAGCCTAAAATAGGGCTTTTAACACTAAAAATCATACTAACTCCTGTTTTGTAAAATTACCTTATTTTAGCATAGTTTTAAAAAATTTATACAAAAATAATGCCAAAAAATGTAAAATAAGCGAATTTAAAATTTTTAAGGAAAAGCATGAAAAAATTTTCTAAATTTATAGCAGTTGTGGCTCTTTTAGGGCTTTTTAGCGGTTGTGCTGAAAAATACACCGAACTTTACAATCTAACTCCAGACGAGTGGTACGCTCAGGTCATCGCTGACATAAAAGATGGCGATCTGGAGTCAGCTGATAAACACTATGTTTCAATGGCTAGTGAGCACGTTGCAAGCCCACTTTTGGAGCAAATTTTACTCATCCTTGCCCAAGCTCACGCAAATGACGAAGAGTATCTAATGGCAAATCACTATCTTGACGAGTACATCAAAAGATACGGCGATAACGGCCCAAAAACAGAATTTGCTCAATATCTAAAGATAAAAGCAAATTTTGACTCATTTACCCAGCCAAACCGCAACCAAAAGCTAATGGAGGATAGCGTAACCGAGATCGAGAAATTTCTTTATATGTATCCAAATACCGAGTATAAGCCGCTTATCGAGACCATGCTTATCAAATTTAAGCTCGCTCTTTACTTCTTAGATATGCAAATAGCAGATCTTTACAAGAGAACTGGCCGTGACGTTTCGGCTAAAATTTACGAGCAAAAGCTAGAAGAGTCGCCGTTTAAAAACTCAGACCTTATCAAACCTGACGTGGCATGGTATAGAAAACTGTTTGAATAGGAGAAATTTTGCAAATAAACGAAAACAAAGGCTTCCCAACTGAGATCCCTATCATAGTTGAGGATGAGCTATTTTTATATCCATTTATGATAACGCCACTTTTTTTAAGCGACGAAGAAAATTTAAAAGCGCTTGAGCTTGCCATACAAGGAGAGACGCCGATCCTTGTCGTGCCTACAAAGCCACAGCAAGACGGCGCTAGAGACTTTGACGGCATATATGACGCAGGCGTTATCGGCACGATAATGCGCCGTGTGCCACTACCTGACGGACGCGTAAAAGTGCTATTTCAGGGCATAGACAAAGGTAAAATTTTAAAACAATCAGGTATAAATCCACTCCGCGGCATCGTCGATATGCTCCACGTAAAGCGCCCATCGCAGGTCAAAACTGACGCTCTCATCGTAGTTTTAAGAGAAAAAGTAAGAGAGCTTTCGCAGTTTAGCCACTTTTTCCCACCTGATCTTTTAAAAACGATCGAAGAGAGCGCTGAGGCGATCAGAGTTTGCGACCTAGTTTCAAGCGCGCTTCGTCTAAAAAAACAGATCGCTTATAGCTTTTTTGTCGAAGAAAATTTAGAGCAGCGCCTACTAAAACTCATCGACTACGTCATCGAAGAGATCGAGGCAAACAAGCTTCAAAAAGAGATCAAAAACAAGGTTCACTCAAAGATCGACAAGACAAACAAAGAGTACTTTTTAAAAGAGCAGCTAAAGCAAATTCAAGCTGAGCTTGGAGCGGATACGAGCCGTGAAGAGGAGCTTGAGGAGTACCGCAAAAAGCTTGATACGAAGAAGAAATTTATGGCTGAGGATGCCTATAAAGAGATCAAAAAACAAATAGACAAACTCTCTCGCATGCATCCAGACTCAGCAGACGCGAACACCTTGCAAAGCTACCTTGACTGGGTACTTGAAATTCCATTTGAAAACATAGCTAAGAAAAAGTCATCTATCGCTGAAGTGAGCAAGCACCTAAATGCCGACCACTACAGCTTAGAAAAGCCAAAAGAGCGCATAGAGGAGTATTTTGCTTTGCGTGAGCTTTTGGAGCTTAGAGGCGTTGGCGAAAAGGTAAATAACGGTGCCATTTTATGCTTTGCAGGACCTCCAGGCGTGGGTAAAACCAGTCTTGCAAACTCGATCGCAAAGGCGTTAAAGCGTGAGCTAGTCAGGATCGCACTTGGCGGACTTGAGGACGTAAACGAGCTAAGAGGCCACCGCCGCACCTATATAGGCGCTATGCCAGGCCGCATCGTGCAAGGGCTCATAGAAGCCAAGCAGATGAACCCAGTGGTTGTTTTAGACGAGATCGACAAGGTTGGCAGAAGCTACAGAGGCGATCCGACCGCTGTTTTACTTGAGATTTTAGACCCAGAGCAAAATAACAAATTTAGAGACTACTACCTAAATTTCAACATCGATCTTAGCAAGATCATCTTCATCGCCACAGCAAATGACGTGAGCATGATACCAGCTGCACTTCGCGACAGGATGGAGTTTATCGAGCTTAGTTCATACACCCCACAAGAGAAATTTGAGATAGCTAAAAAATATCTCTTGCCTCAAGAGCTTAAAAAGCACGGCCTAAAACCAAGCGATGTGAGCATAAGCAAAGAGGCGCTTGAGCTAATAATTAGCGACTACACAAGAGAGAGTGGTGTACGAAATTTACGCCGCAGGATCGCTGACATACTAAGAAAAGTCGCCAAAAATATCCTCACCAAAAAGAATGAAGGCAAGATCAGCGTCACGGCTAAAAATTTAAAAGAGTTTTTAGAGAAAAAGGTCTATGAGATCGAGCCAGCGGATAAAAAAGACCAGATCGGCTTGGTAAATGGCCTCGCGTGGACGAGTGTTGGTGGTGACGTGCTAAGGATCGAGGCTATCAGGATCCAAGGTAAAGGCAATATGCAAATCACTGGCCAGCTAGGCGACGTGATGAAAGAGAGTGCTCAGATCGCATTTAGCGTGGTAAAAGTGCTGATAGATAACAAAAAGCTAAAAGTGCCAATGGCTATCGTGCCAAAATTTGACGACGACAAGCACAAGCTAGAAGCCAGCGACGTTTATAGACGCTATGATCTTCACTTGCACGTGCCAGAAGGTGCAGTGCCAAAAGATGGTCCAAGCGCTGGTATCACGATGGCGACAGCGATCGCATCGATACTTGCTGATACAAAAGTAAGACACGATGTGGCGATGACTGGTGAGATCACGCTAACGGGTAGAGTGCTACCGATCGGTGGGCTAAAAGAGAAGCTCATCGCCGCTCACAAAGCTGGCATCAAAACAGCTCTGATACCTCGTAAAAACTATGACCGCGACCTTGTCGATATCCCAGCTGAAGTAAAAGGCGACATGAAGATCATCGCCGTAGATACGATCGATGATGTGCTAAAAAACGCTCTTGTAGCTAAAAAATAATCCCTACTCTAGCCCCATTTGTTTCACTTGGGGCTAGAAAAATTTATAAATTTTGACGATCCTAAAATCTAAACAAAAAGCCATATAGTGCATAGAAGTAATT
>NZ_POYR01000179.1:0-24671 GCF_002912425.1 Campylobacter concisus | reverse complement strand
GCATTCAAATTTATACAAACAAGAGCCTAAATTTAAGCGCCCTGCTCTATGAATTTGCCAAATTTGACCTTGCGTATATGGAGATATTTGAGCTTTTTGAGAAGAAATTTTATATCAGGCTTGACTTTAACCAAAATGTAAAAAATCACGAGCTTGAAAACACTAAAATTTTAGCCCTAAAATCTCTAAATAGCGAGGTTTTAAGAGAGCCTTTGAAACCAAATATTAACAAAGATGAGATAAACTTCGAGCTAAATCACTCAAAAGATTACGCCAAGCTTAGCATCAATGCAAAAGATCAGCGCGGGCTAATGGCTTATGTGATGAGTGTTTTTGACAGGCTTCATTTTCAAGTCACGAGTGCGAGAATTCAGACGGTTAAAAATAGAACGAGAAATCTCTTTTTGATCGAGAAAAACGAGCGACTTGAGAGCAAAGGCGAAGAGATATTAAATTTATTAATAAGCGAGTAAAACATGTGTGGAATCGTAGGATACATCGGAGATAAAGAGAAAAAAGAGGTCATTTTAAGCGGGCTAAAAGAGCTTGAGTATCGCGGATACGACAGCGCTGGCATGGCTGTGATGAGTAACGATAAGATTGACTTTTTTAAAGCTGTTGGCAAACTTGAAAATTTAGCCCTAAAGACAAAGGACTTTACATCAGAAGGTTTTGGCGTGGCGATAGGTCATACACGCTGGGCGACGCACGGCAAACCAACCGAGATAAACGCTCACCCACACCTTGGCGAGCACTCATTTGTCGTTCATAACGGCATCATCGAAAACTACAAAGAGCTTAAAGATGAGCTTGAGGCAAAGGGTGTGAAATTTATGAGCCAAACCGACACCGAAGTGATCGTGCATCTTTTTGAAGAAATTTTAAAAGAGAAAAAAGACCCATTTAAAGCTTATGAGGCGACTATCGCAAAGCTAAGAGGCGCATACGCGACGCTACTTATCACCAAAACTGCGCCTGATAAGATATTTTTCGCAAAAGATGCCGCTCCTATGGCGATAGGCAAAAGTGACAAAAAAGAGGTATATTTTGCCTCATCAGATGCGCCGCTTATTGGCAACGCAACCGAAGTGGCATATCTTGATGACAATAACTACGGCTATGTGAGCTTAGATGAAATAGCTGTTTTTAAACACGGCAAAAAAGCTAGCATAACCTTTAACGCTTTGCCAAAAGATAAGAGCTATGCCCAAAAAGAGGGTTATACATTTTTTATGGAGAAAGAAATTTACGAGCAAGGTGCAGTTGTATCTGAAACCATTATGGGCAGGGTTAAAAACCACAAAGTCACCCTTGAAAATTTAGACGATGAATACCTAAAAGGTATCAATGATGTCGTGCTTTGTGCGTGCGGTACGAGCTATCATGCAGCGCTAACTGCAAGCTATCTTTTTGAAAGACTTGCTAAAGTTAGAACAAAGGTCGAAGTGGCGAGCGAATTTAGATATAGAAAGCCTTATCTAAACAAAAACTCGCTTTTTATCGTCATCTCACAAAGTGGCGAGACAGCTGATACTCTTGAGGCACTTAGGATAGCAAAAGAGGCTGGGCTAAAGACACTTGCGATTTGCAACGTCGATAACTCTTCTATCGTTAGGCTAGCTGATAACACGCTTCTAACTCGCGCTGGCATCGAAAAAGGTGTGGCAAGTACAAAGGCATTTGCAACGCAGATCATCGTGCTTTGGATGCTTGTACTTCAAATGGCATCTGCAAAGGGATCTATCAGCAAAAAAGAGCTTGATCATGAGATCAAAACGCTTCTTCATATACCACAAATTTTAAATATAGATAACACTTTGCAAGAGAAGCTTCACCGCCTAAGCAAGCACTATTTGCACGGTCATGGCTTCTTCTTCATCGGTAGAGACATCTTCTATCCGCTTGCGCTTGAAGGTGCGTTAAAACTTAAAGAGATTTCATATCTTCACGCCGAAGGCTATCCATCAGGCGAGATGAAGCACGGTCCTATCGCACTTGCAGATGAGAAGCTATTTACGATCGCTTTAATGCCTCAAAATTTGTTATATGAAAAAACAAAGAGCAATGTCGAAGAGCTTGCTGCAAGAGATGCATATATCCTAGCGATAAGTCCGCTTGAGTTTGAACTAAGCGATGACTACGTAAAAACAAGCGTTCAAGATCACTATATGAGCGAATTTTTCGAGATGATGCTAGTGCTTCAGCTACTTGCACTTGAAATTTCCGTTAGACTTGGCAACAACGTCGATATGCCAAGAAACCTCGCAAAAAGCGTAACTGTCGAATAATTTATGTGGCTGGCATCTTGCTGGCCGCTTAAATTTTACTTTTATATTTTTCTTTTAAAATTTAAGTTTTCACAAAATATTATTTTCTTATAATATTTGCACTTCTAATTACATTAAAAAGGATCTTCATGAAAAAGAGATTTTTAGTATCTAAGGTCTTTAGTAGCGTTGCCGCTCTTTGTTTATTTGCTGGATGCGCTAGCAGCAACAGCGGTGTAACTGGCGCTGCAGCAGGTGATACAGCCAAAAATGCCAACACGAAAATCGAGCGTTGCAGCCAAACACTAGGAACATTATCTTTTTACGAAGATCAAAGTAGCTCATGGTACTCATATCTAACTAGAGATTATCAGCTTGGCTCAACCGTACCGGTGCTAAGGATCTTAGCTCAGCAAACTGGCTGCTTCGTCATCGTCGAGCGTGGCAGAAGTATGGATAATATGATGCAAGAGCGCGCACTTGAAGCTAGTGGCGAGCTAAGAAAAGGTTCTAAATTTCACAAAGGTCAAGTCGTAGCAGCTGATTATACCATGCAGCCAGAGATCACATTTAGCAAAGAGGATACTGGCGGCATCAGCGGACTTGTAGGCGCTGTCTTTGGTAACGTTGCTGGCAAGGTAAGCGGAGGCTTTTCAAAGAGCGAAACGCAAACATCTTTGCTTCTCATAGACAACCGCTCAGGCGTACAGATCGCTGGCGCAGTCGGCAGTGATAGCAACTTTGACTTCTTTGGCATGGGCTCAAATTCATTTTCACGTGTGAGTGCTGGACTTGGTGGCTATACAAAGACACCAGAGGGCAGGATGATCGTAAATGCCTTTATGGACGCGATGAACCAACTTATAGTCGCGCTAAAAGACTATAAAGTCCAAAATGTAAAAGGCGGTCTTGGCAAAGGCGGAAATATAAAAATAGGAGACTAAGATGAAATTTATAGCCATTTTGTTTTGTACATTTACGATGTTGCTAGCTGCAAACTATACTAAAAAGATAGAGATCGGGCTTTGCAAACTTATAAACGAAAGAGAAATGGCTAAATTTTATGGCGACACGAGAAACTACGACGCCCTTAGTAAAAAGATAGACGGATATAAATTTCGTTTTGGATTGAAAGATTTTGACGAGGATAGTTGCCGCATGAGTGGCTACTATCCTGTTGATCCAAACTATGCCCCATATCCTCCTAACTACCGTCCATACTATCAAAATGAGTACGAAAGATTTGATAGATTTCAGCGTGGTTACCGTGGAGGCTACTATAACGACGATGACTACGATGATGGATTTGAGCGCGGATATAGACGTGGCTACAATGACGCTAGAAGAGAGTATAGAAGACCTTATAGATAGGTGTACAAAAGTATAATCTTTAAAGAAATTTGATGCAAAACCTGTGGATATGGCAACATCCTAACTACCCAAATTTCTCTTTCGATAAAAGAGAGATAAACACCCTTGTAAAAAAGTTAGATCAAGAACACAAAATTTTAAAAGAGATAACGAGCAAGATCAGCAGAAATGATCTTTTAAAGGCGAAAATTAGTGCGCTTGAAGATGAAATAATAAACTCATCTCTCATAGAGGGCGAGAGGCTAAAAAGATTAAGCATTCGCTCATCGGCAAAAAAGAGACTAGATGAAAATTTTGACTGGTTAGCTGACACTCATGCAACTAGACATAGCGATAATCTAGTCTCACTAATGCTTGATGCAAATATAAACAAAGCTCCTATGAACTTCGAGCGGCTACATGGCTGGCACAATGCCTTGTTTGAATATAGCCAAAGCAAAGCTTACAAGATAAAAAGAGCTAAATTTAGAGATGATGAGATGAGCGTCGTCTCAGCTCCTTCAAAAAATGTTCAAATCCACTATGAAGCCTTGCCAGCAGAGCGCGTAGAAAATGAAATGAGAAATTTTTTAAATTTTATCAATAAAAGCTCCGAAAACGCCTATGTAAAAAGCGCCTTAACGCACCTTTGGTTTGTGATCATCCATCCTTATGATGACGGCAACAGACGCATGGCAAGGGCTTTGGCACACTACTGCTTGGCTAGTGAAAGCATTAAGTCGTTTTCTATCTCGAGCATTATTTACGCAAATAAAAAAGATTATTATGAAATTTTAGAGCAAACAACAAAACTTGAAAATAATCCAAATTTTGACTTCACGCCGTGGATAAGGTGGCATTTAGAAGCAGCAAAAAGCACCATAAGCTCGCCAAAAGAAAAAAGTAAATTTAAGAGCCAAAGCCCTTAAATTTTATCTTTAGTTAGGATTTTTGCGAGCTGCTCTTTGATCTCATCATCAAATTCACTAACACTTATCACGCCCCTGCTCTCACACATCTTGGCGTCATTTACCTCACAGTAGCCACTTAGCGCGTTTTTGTATCCACCCCTTATGCAGGCCTCTCTATCCTCTAAAAATCCAGCCCCACCAAGGATGAGCACGCCAAGGTCAAAGCCGATCTTAAATTTCGCGCTCGCCGAGCTTTTTATCCAGCTTAAAAATATCTCATCATACCTAAGTCCAAGCGCACCGACGCCATCTGGCACGACCAATATATCCACGCCATAAAGGCTCTCGGCGTAAATTTCAGGATGAAGTCTAATGCCAAATTCATCGACTATTTCAGGCTTTAGAGCGTAGGTTTTGATGTTAAAACCTTCAAATTTATGTAAAAAATCATAAATTTTGGCAAAGCTTAACAAATTTATCTTGTCAAACATCAAAATGCCAACTTTCATGTTAGCTCCTTTTAATGAAGTGCCTCATTTAGCTTGATCGCCCTTTTGCTCGCACTTGCAGTGATCTGACCTGTTTGGCTATTTTGTCTAAAATGAAGCCCGTTTAGCCCGCCAAGCTCAAGCGCTTTGTAAATTTCAGCTTCAAATTTAAACTCTGGATTTAGCTTAGCTAGCTTTTCGCACTCGCTTGCCGAGATATAGACCTTTGTGCCCTCAAGCACCGCTATGCCAGCATCCACGATGCAGTTATCACCAAGTGGCACGCCAGTAACTGAGTTTGCGCCAAGCAAGCAGTGTTTGCCGATGCTTACAGGG
This sequence comes from Campylobacter concisus, assembly GCF_002912425.1. Lineage (GTDB taxonomy): Bacteria > Campylobacterota > Campylobacteria > Campylobacterales > Campylobacteraceae > Campylobacter_A > Campylobacter_A concisus_AH. The sequence goes on along the minus strand of NZ_POYR01000179.1, from coordinate 19,319 downwards.
TTGCCGTTCGTGCCGCTTAGCACGCCAAGTATGCTAGCTCCGCCACCTATGTCACTGCCCTCGCCCACGACGACAGAGCTGCTGACCCTGCCTTCAACCATCACGCCACCAGTCGTGCCTGCGTTAAAGTTGATGTAAGCAGCCCCTGGCATGACGACTGTGCCAGGATGCACAGCTGCGCCCATGCGAACCTTGGCAGCGTCTAAAATTCTCGTGTTATCAGCTGGGATGATGTGACTTAGAAATCTTGGGAATTTATCCACGCTCACGATCGCTGGATACTCGCCAAACATCTTTAGAGAAATTTCATTTTCTCTTAGCCAATCAAGCTCGATCGGGATGTTTTGGCTAGTCCATGCGACATTTGGTAGTACTCCAAAGGCTCCATCAAGCACGATCGTCCTAGGTGCGACCTTGCCAAGCGAGATCAAGTAGAGCTTGAGATAGACGGCCTCCACGCTAAGTGGCTTTGCGTCATCAAACAAAAATACAAGCTTAAATTTATTCTCGTTTAGCTCAAGATCGTCATCAAATGCCATCTTCACAGCGTGTAAATTCTCCACGTTTTTATGCGATTTTATATCTTTTTCAAAGACGCTAAAGAGCTTACTAGCCTTTTTTGCTACCTTTGACGTGAGATCTGCGACAAACTCGTGAGCACCAAAATCAACCTCAACATCGCACTTTTGCAAAGCGTAGATAAAAGCAGCTGCGCTTAAAAAGCTCTCTTTATAATTTACAACGGCGTAACTTGCTTGTAAAATTTTGTCGCTATTTTTTTGTCCGCGATCGACTCTTGCGATGCCAAAAGCAACTGGATCTTTGTAACCATCTTTTTTTCTAAATTCTTCAAAAAATTCCTTAAATTCGTTTGCGTCTTTAAACTCTTTAGACATCTATTCTCCTTTAAATTTTTTCTTAGTCTAGCCAAAAATGGCTAAAAATTTTATGATTTTAAAGCATTTAAGCTTTAATAAATTTATAAATTATAATAATGATTAACTTTATCATAAAGAAAATAGAAATAAAATGCCTCAAATTTTACAAGGAGACAAAATGTCAAATTTAGCTACCAAACCAAAATTTGCCTTAGCTGCGTTGATCGGCCTCGTCGCTGGCGTAGTTTCAGCCTTTGTCAAATGGGGCGCAGAAGTGCCGCTTCCACCAAGAAGCCCTATGGATATATTTAACGCAGCTTGCGGACCAGAAAGTGCCATCAGAGCGGCTGATACGATCGACTGCTCGAGAAATTTCTTAAACCCGCCTTATGTATTTTTAAGAGATTATGTCGATATCACCGATCCAAACGCTGCTATCTACGAGTTTGCAGGGCATGCCTTTAACTACGTGATGCTAACGCACATCATATTTTCAGTCGTTTTTGCTGTTGGCTACTGCCTAGTGGCTGAGAAATTTCCAAAGATCACGATGTGGCAAGGCGTGATGGCTGGCATTTTAGCAACTATCGCAGTTCATGGCATCTCACTGCCGCTTCTTGGCCTCACTCCGCCACTTTGGACACTTCCTTGGTATGAGTATGTCTCTGAGCTTGTAGGTCACATGGTCTGGTTTTGGTCGATAGAGATCATCCGCCACGACCTAAGAGCTAGGATCACAAAAGAAAAAGATCCTAGCGACTGCTGCAACGCTTAGCTTATAAATTTGCTGTTTTGGGCGCAAAAACCTAAGATAGCAAAATTTAATAATTTAAAAAACTCTAATGCCTCTTAGATCGCAGCCAATACCTAAAGACAAAATTTTCATCATTTTTTTGCAAAGCTTGAAAAACTTAAATTTATATATCTTTTAATGCATAAATTTAAAAATTTAAGCACTTAGCACTCCTCGCTAAGCTCTAAATTTTCTAAACGAAGTGGCTTTTCGCCCTCAAAGATCACCCCTATACCATAAGGCTCACAGATATCTAGCGCACCCTCGGCAAAGCTCATCAACCACTGCTTATCGCACGCATAAAATGTGCATTGTGGCGAGCTAAATGGCAGGTCGCAAACTGACACGTCAAGCAATCTAAGCTCGTCCTTGCTCAAAAAGCACCCTCGCCTAAGCTCATCTTTTAAAAAGACAAGCGCCTCTTTTACGTATCGGTCGATATCTTGGGCGATTTTCTCTGCTAGCAAAGTAGTCTCATCATCCATGTCTGCCCCATCTGTGCTAACAAGGCAAAACGCTACTTGCCCAAAAAATTCGCTTTTTAGCTTCATCTCCGCATACCAGATAAAGCCATCATCTGTTGCAACTTTTTCAAGTTCGCCAAATTTCAAAGTCATTTTTTATTCTCATTTTTGTGGTTTTGCTACTCTTACGAAAAAGAGCCAAATTTAAGCAAATTTGTCGTGATTTAAAATAGAGATAGCTTGTAAATTTGCCCTTTTAGCATAGAGCAAAAGCTAAATTTACAAGCAAATTTTCAAATTTATCTCGCTACTTAGAAGCAAAATTTCTCATCAGTGCCATTTTGCTTGCGCATAGCTTTAAAGTTAGCAAGATTGTCTTTGTCTAAAAAGTAATCTTTCTCTTTTTTATTGCGGGCTTCTAGCTTTTCTATGCCTTTTGCAAGGGCTGCTTTTCTATCTTCGTGAGGCGAGCTAAATTCTGGCGAAAACATCGCTTCATAGGCATTTTTCTTAGTCCATTCAAGCGCTTTATCAGCGATCTCTTGTTGCTTTTTGATATCGCAAAATGCATAAGGATTGACCACGTCGCCAACAAGCTTCATAAACGCCCCTATCGCAGCCACCACGTCAGTAAATTTCTCACCCTCCATGTCTATAACGCCTCTTAGCAAGATCGCTCGGTTTTTTGCCGCATAAAACCAAAATACCGCATCATCGCGAAGTCCAAGATCATAAGCGCGAGCTGAGAGAACAAAAAGAGTTATCGGAGAGACCATTTGTGGGGCGTCTTGCACGATCTTTTCAGCCTTTTTAAAGTCCTCTTCTTTGCCACTTTTTAAAAGCTCATCTATCTTGTCATAGACCTTGACATACTCCACCTTGCCAGCATTTGCTGAGTAGTAAGGCGTGACGTAGATGTCGATACTTCTTACTTTGCCGTCATTTGCAAAGCCACATACCGCTCCAAAAAGTAGCGCCGTAAGCAGTGATAAAATTTTCATTTTAGCTCCTTAGTTTAAAATTTTTGTTATTTTAACTAAAAGCAGTTGAAAAGATTAGGATAAATTTAAGAAAAAGTCCGCAAATTTAAAGCGGACTTTGAAGATTAGTTTTTAAAACTATGGATAGGTGCTGGAATTTGTCCGCCACGAGCGATGAAGTCGGCACTTGAAGCTTTATTTATCTTCATCACAGGTGCTCTTCCTAAAAGACCGCCAAACTCGATCATATCGCCCTCACGTCCAAGAGGTATGATACGAACAGCCGTTGTTTTTTGATTTATCACGCCGATAGCCGCCTCATCAGCGATCATCGCAGCTATACTCTCGCTTGGCGTATCCGCAGGTATGGCGATCATATCAAGTCCCACCGAGCATATCGCTGTCATCGCTTCAAGCTTTTCTAAATTTAGCGATCCCGCGCGCACCGCAGCTATCATGCCCTCATCCTCTGAGACTGGGATAAAAGCACCGCTTAAGCCGCCAACTTGATTACATGCCATGACGCCACCTTTTTTGACCGCATCATTTAAGAGAGCAAGTGCCGCAGTCGTGCCGTGCGTACCGACAGCCTCAAGCCCCATCTCCTCAAGCACACGAGCCACCGAATCGCCTACAGCTGGCGTTGGAGCAAGAGAGAGATCGACGATACCAAATTTCACCCCAAGGCGCTCGCTCGCCATTTGACCAACGAGCTGACCGATACGAGTGATCTTAAACGCCGTCTTTTTCACGGTCTCAGCCACCACGTCAAAGCTCTCGCCACGCACCTTTTCAAGCGCTCTTTTTACGACGCCTGGGCCTGAAACGCCGACATTTATCACCACATCAGCCTCGCCCACGCCGTGAAATGCACCTGCCATGAAAGGATTATCCTCGACTGCGTTTGCAAAGACAACAAGCTTCGCACAGCCCATCTCTGAAGCCGCCGCCGTCTCTTTTATGATGCGCCCCATGTCACGCACCGCGCTCATATTTATGCCACTTTTTGTTGAGCCGACATTGACGCTTGAGCACACTTTTGCGGTTTGTGCTAGCGCTTGTGGGATAGAATTTATCAAAATTTCATCGCCCTTTTGATAGCCCTTTTGCACTAAAGCCGAAAAACCACCTATAAAATCAATACCAACTTCAATAGCCGCCCTATCAAGCGTCTTTGCTATCATCACGTAGTCTTTTGCGCCCGTTGCGGCGCCGATTATTGAGATAGGCGTCACGCTCACTCTTTTATTGACGATTGGTATGCCTAGTTCAGCGGAAATTTCGTTACCCACTCTAACTAGGTCTTTGGCTTTAGTGGTGATTTTTGCGTAAATTTTATCGCAGGCTTTGCCTATGTCAGGGTCGATGCAATCAAGCAAACTAATGCCCATCGTGATCGTTCTGATGTCAAAATTTTGCTCCTCGATCATCGAGATAGTTTCGGTTACATTTTTGATATCCATATTTTGTCCTTAAATTTTGTGCATCGCATCAAAGATGGCTGAGCTTTGGATATTTATCTTTACTTTTAGGCTCTCTCCAAGCTTATCTAGCTCCGCTCTCAAGGCTGTAAAGTCCTTATTTTCATCGCTTGAAACTACCGCCATCATCGTGAAAAAGTCGCTTAAAATAGTCTGACTTATATCATCTATGTTTAGACCTAGCTCGCTAAGCTTTGCTGAGACGCCAGCAACGATGCCAACTCTATCTTTTCCGACTACGGTTACGATCGCTTTCATCTTTTCTCCTGTTAAATTTTAAATTTATTATTTAAAGTGCATTTTGGCTACAAAATTTAAGCTCCACATCAAGCAAAGCTAAATTTTGGTAGCCAAATTTAATTAAAATTTGCTCTAAATTTTATCTTTTGTAAATTTACTTCGAGCAAGCACTCTTGCCGTCATTTACTGGTTGGATTGCTGAGTTATCAGCCCCACCGCCGTTATTTATATTTTCTATTATCTCCCAAAGCCTTGCAGCTGCGCTCTCGTAGCGTTTTGCAGTGACTGAGTTTGGCTCATAAAAGCTAACTGGCTTACCGCTATCGCCGCCCACTCTAACAGCTGGCTCGATAGGAATTTCAGCTAAAATTTGAGTGTTGTAAGCTTTTGCTACCTCTTCAGTCGTGCCTTTGCCAAAGATGTCATACTCTTTGCCGTTATCTGGGCAGATGAAGCCGCTCATGTTTTCGATGACGCCAGCGATTGGGATGTGAAGCTTCTCAAACATATCAAGCGCACGCTTGCTATCGTCAAGTGCTACTACTTGTGGCGTTGTGACGCAGACACCTGCTGTTACTGGCACGCTTTGAGCTAGAGTTAGCTGCGCGTCGCCCGTTCCTGGAGGCATGTCGAGGAACAAGACATCAAGCTCGCTCCAAAGCACGTCCCTTAGCAGCTGCTCGATCGCTTTCATTATCATCGAACCACGCCAGATAAGGCTCATGCCCTCCTCCATCAAAACGCCCATACTCATCATCTCAACACCATGGCTAAGTATCGGTTTTAGCTTGTTGCCAACGACTTGTGGCTGAGTATTTACTTCGCCAAGCATTCTTGGGATGTTTGGTCCGTAGATATCAGCGTCTAAGATGCCCACTTTTTTGCCTAGTTTTGCCATTGAGATGGCTAAATTTAGCGTTGTGGTTGATTTACCAACGCCACCTTTGCCAGAGCTTACCATTACGAAATTTTTAACTTGTGGCGCGATATTTTTGCCACTTTGAGTGTTACTTTTCTCCTCAGGTATCTTTGGCTGGATCAAATTTAGCACGTACTCATTTGAGCCCATGACACGTTTGATGTCCGTTTTTAGCTCATTTGCCACCTCTGGGCTTGAGCTAACGATCTCTACTTCGATTAAAATTTTCTCGCCGATCTCCACGTTTTTTACAAAACCAAAGCTAACTATATCCTTCTCAAATCCCGGATATATGACACCTTTTAGTCTGTTTAAGACCTCTTCTTTATTTAACATTTTTCTCCTTTTTCTAGATCTTTTGAAATTTTATATGCACAAAATTTTGGTCCGCACATCGAACAAAAATGAGCGCTCTTAAACGCATCTTCTGGCAAGCTCTCATCGTGAAGCTCTCTAGCCTTTTTTGGATCAAAGCTAAGCTCAAACTGCTTGTTCCAGTCAAATGCATACCTAGCATCACTCATCGCATGATCTTTTTCGATGGCTCCAGCTTTGCCAAGTGCGACATCTGCGGCATGAGCTGCTATCTTGTGAGCTACGATGCCCTCTCTTACGTCATTTTCATTTGGCAAGCCAAGGTGCTCTTTTTGCGTTACGTAGCAAAGCATGCTAGCGCCGTGATATGCTGCCATCGTACCACCTATCGCTGAAGTGATATGATCATACCCTGCGCCGATATCGCTAACAAGCGGTCCAAGCACGTAAAATGGGGCGTCATGGCAGAGCTCTTGTTCGATTTTCATATTATACTCAATTTGACTTAATGGCACATGACCAGGGCCCTCTATCATCACTTGCACATCTTTTTGCCACGCACGAAGTGTTAGCTCTCCAAGCACCTTTAGCTCGCTAAGCTGCGCCTCGTCTGTCGCGTCATAAAGGCAGCCTGGGCGAAGTCCGTCGCCAAGCGAGAGCGAGACGTCATATTTTGCGCAAATTTCTAAAATTTGATCAAAAATTTCATAAAATGGATTTTGCCTATTTAGCTTTGACATATAGCTCGCGCTCAAGCTACCACCACGGCTAACTATGCCCATTTTACGCTTTTTAACAAGCGGCAAAAACTCACGCAAAAAGCCAGCGTGTATCGTAAAGTAACTAACCCCTTGCCTTGCTTGCTTCTCTAGCACGCTTAAAATTAGCTCATTTGTGATATTTGTAACCTCTTTTGCCTCTTTTAAAATTTCATACATAGGCACCGTTCCAACTGGCACGCTTGAATGCTCTATTATAGCACTTCTAATGGCGTCTAAATCGCCATCCGTGCTTAGGTCCATAACCGTATCAGCGCCAAATTCTAAGCAAATTTCAAGCTTTCTAAGCTCCGCGCAAATGTCACTACTTAGGCTTGAGTTGCCGATATTTGCATTAACCTTTGTCTTTAGCTTTCTGCCTATGCCCATAGGCTTTAAATTTGTGTGATTTACATTTGCTGGGATGATGATCCTGCCGTTTGCCACCTCATCCATCACTAAATTTTCGCCTATCCCCTCGATCTTTGCCACATAGCTCATCTGCTTTGTGAGCTCGCCTCGCCTAGCATAGTACATCTGTGTCTTTGTCATGACTAGCCTTTTTTTAAAATTTAAGGGCTCATTTTAGTCCTTTTTTGTTTTGATCTAACTAAATGCTAGACTTAAATTTATTTTTACAAAAAGAAATATTTAGCTTTTAGGTGTATAATTCCGTAACAATCTTCAAAGGAGCTACCTTGCTTGATATCTCACTTATAATGCTTGGAGCCGGAAATTCTAGCCGTTTTGAGCTACCTGTAAAGAAGCAATGGCTTCGCATCGGCAGCGACCCACTTTGGCTATTTGCCACTAAAAATTTGAGTAACTTTTACACATTTAAAGAGATCATCGTCGTTAGTAAAGAGTGTAAATATATGTCTAAATTTGCTCCAAATTATAAATTTGTTGATGGCGGCGAGACAAGGCAAGATAGCCTAAAAAACGCACTTGAGCTAGTAAATAGCGCATTTGTCCTAGTTAGCGACATCGCGCGCCCTTGCATATCAAGCGAGCTCTTTCACAAAATCATCGAGGCGGCCGCTCAGGCTGACTGTGTGGTGCCTGCGCTAAAGATCGCTGACACTGCCTATCTTGGCGAAAACGCAATAGACAGAGAAAAGGTAAAGCTTATCCAAACGCCGCAGCTCTCGCGCACAGCACTTCTTAAAAAGGCTCTTAGTAGCGGCGAAATTTACACAGATGATAGCTCGGCTATGAGAGCCATTGGCGCAAGTGTTTGGCACATTTTGGGCGATGAGATGGCTAGAAAGATCACCTTTAAAGAAGATCTTGCCAAAATTTCAGCCCTAAAAGCACCAGAAAATGAGCTCTTTGTTGGTAACGGCTTTGACGTGCATGAGTTTGAAAAGGGGCGCCAGCTTGTGCTTTGTGGCGAAAAGATCGACTATGAGTTTGGGCTAAAGGCTCACAGCGACGGCGACGTGGCACTTCATGCGCTAACAGACGCTATCTTGGGAGCTGCTGGGCTTGGCGACATAGGCGAGCTCTTTCCTGATACGGACGCTAAATTTAAAGATATTAGCTCCATTTATTTGCTGCAAGAAGCCTATAAAAGGGTGCAAAGCGTGGGCTTTGTGCTAACAAACGCTGACATCACAATAATGGCGCAAAAGCCAAAACTTTCAAAACTAAAATCAAAAATGGAGGCAAACATCGCGCAGGCTCTAAATTTAAGCCAAAGCCGCATAAATGTAAAGGCGACGACGACTGAGGGGCTTGGCTTTGTCGGCAGATGCGAGGGGATCGCTGTCATGGCAAGCGCTAGCCTTAAATTTTACAACTGGACACAAATATGAAAATTTTAATAGTAGAAAACGAAATTTACCTAGCTGGCTCGATGGCTAGCAAACTAGCTGACTTTGGCTACGACTGCGAGATCGCAAAGAGCGTCAAAGAGGCTTTGAAATTTGAAAATTTTGACGTAGTGTTACTTTCTACCACACTCCCTGGGCAGGACTTCTACCCTGTCATAGAGAAATTTAAAAGCTCTATCATCATCTTACTCATCGCCTACATCAACAGCGACACCGTGCTAAAGCCGATACAAGCGGGCGCGGTGGATTACATACAAAAGCCATTTATGATAGAAGAGCTTGTTAGAAAGATAAGACATTTTGAAGAGTTTAAAGGCTTTAAAAACGAGATCAAAAACTACGAAAACTATATAAATTTCGCCCTAAAAGACTACGAGATACCTTGCTTTGAAGCCAAAAAGATCAAATTTCCACTTCTTTTAAAATCAAGCAAAAATGGCTACAGCGATAAATTTATCTTTAACTATGTAAAGGCTGGGAATTTGCCATTTTTGTTTTTAGGCAAAGCCTGTTTTAGCGAGCTTGAAAAAGCACTTGCTCAAAGTGGCGACGAGCTAATATACATCACAAATCTTGAAGAGCTAAAAGAAGATGAAAAAGAGAAAATTTTAGAGCTTTGCAAAAAGAAAAAAGTGGCTATACAAACTAGCGATTTTGCGCAAAGTGCGCCATTTGAGGAGCTTGAACTCTCGGTTAGAGATAAAAACTTTGACATCGGCGAGATCGTCACGATCGATGAATATATAAAATATATCATAGTTAATTATCAAGATAAATTCCCCGACACCGAGCTTAGCAAAAAGCTTGGAATTTCTAGAAAATCACTTTGGGAAAAGAGAAAGAAATATGACGTCAGCAAGAAAAAATAGTGAAATTTCTATAAACACCGAAGTTTATGGCGCCTTAGAGCTTATCAAAAACAAAATTCTCTCAAATTTTAGCGCCCTGATGGACGACGAGCAGATCAAAGAGGTGGCAAAAAAGGGCTACTTTAACGGCGAGCCGATGCCCTACTCTTTTGGCTTTGCTCCATTTGGCGAGGTCAATCAAAATATCGCTAGCAAGCTGCATGCTGGACAAAGAGTAAATTTAAATATGGACGGCAAGATCGTTGGGCACATCGACGTGGCAAAGGTCTTTAAATTTGACGAGAGCATGCGAGCTAAAAATATATTTTTAGCAAATGAATCAAACAGCGAAATGTCACTAAATTTAGGCAAATACGGCATAAGCGGCGAGTTTGAGCTATATGATGAGAGCCTACAAATAAGCAAAGATGCGCTAAATGAGCTGATAAAAGAGAGTGGCGCCAAGAAAATAACGGCTGTCTTTTTAACGGCTGATCCATTTAACCGCGCGCATGAACGCCTAGTTAGGATGACCATCGACAAGGCCGATCTCGTGGTTGTTTTTCTCATCAGAACGCGCGAAGAGAGGCATATTGATTACGAGATAAGAAAGCAGGTGCTTGACTTTTTTAACCAAAACTATCTGCCGACAAAAAAGGTCTTTGTCTTTGCGCTAAAAAACACGACCCTTTTTAGCTCGCACGCCAACCCAACGCTTGAGTGCATCGCGGCTTCAAGACTTGGCGCAAATAAGCTAGTCATCGGACAAAACCACTCTGGCATTGGCATGTTTTTTGACCACAACGAAGTTCATACGATACTTGACATCTACAAAAACGATCTAAATTTAGACGTGATCGTCCTGCCAGAGCTAGTTTATTGCAACAAGTGTAAGACGCTAGTTAGCACCAAAAGCTGCCCACACGGACAGCACCACCAGATCAAATACCACCCAGACGTGATCAAAGAACTGCTATTTAACGGCATCATGCCACCAGCCATACTCGTTAGGCCTGAAATTTCAGCGCTCATCTTAAGCAAGCTCTATGTAAATCGCTTTAAAGATATACAAAAGCTCTGCGACGATCTCTTTGTAAATTCTGGACTGCTTGAAAACAAGACCGACCGCGACTTTTATGAGGAGCTCATGAAGCTCTACCAGACATCATCACTCACTTAAGGAAAATTATGCAAAAGCTATTTTTGACATTTTTTGGATTTGGACTTTTACCAAAGGCGCCTGGCACTTGGGGCTCGGTGGCTGGAGCTGTGGCAGCTTATTTTGTGTTATATTTTTTCTCATCTACCACGCTTTTACTGGCTAGCATTTTGTTATTTTTGGTAAGCATCAGCGTCATTGATGATTTTGAAAAAAAGGCAAATTCGCACGACGAAAGTTTTATCGTGATCGACGAAGTTGCTGGCGTTTGGCTTGCTATCGCCATTAGCGGAGCGACGATCTCACAGCTAGTTCTCTCGCTCGTGCTTTTTAGAGTACTTGATATCAAAAAGCCTTCGATCATTGGCAGGATCGACCGCAACGTAAAGGGCGGGCTTGGCGTTATGGGCGATGATATGGTTGCTGGATTTTTCGCTGGCATTATTAGCGCGATGATATATGGCGTGGCTATGAAATTTGGCGTAGTTTTGCCGTAAGCTGAGCTAGCGATCTTGCTGGCTCTTTTTAATTTTAACTATCCCTGCTTTTATTTTAGACCTCTTTTTAGATGAGAGCTTTATCGTTAGAATTTATCTCATCCCTGCCTGCAACTTTATCTTTGTCATAATTTTTTCTAAAGACGATCATATTATAAAGCGAAAATCTAAGCTCTTCAAAAAGGCTTAAATTTTTTGCATTTTCAGGGGTTATCTCATTGCCATTTTTATCGCTATTTTTACCACCCAAAAATAGCAAATAAGTAAGTGGGGTCATGAAGTTAAATCTTAAAAGAAGCGCCCAAAAGCAGTTTAAAAAGCCGTGATTATATTTAATGCAAACGTAAAAGCCAAAGGCGGCGTAAAGTGCCATTATAAAAAGCATAGTGTAAAAAATATAAGCTAGCCCATCATCGTTTGAAACGTCAAAATACTCACATACTGCACAAAAGATGGCCACAAAGGTGGGAAATATCACGAGCGGAAAGATAAGGTGTAGGCCGATCAGGTCAAATTTACTCAGATAAACTTTTATATTTCGCCTGCCAGCAAAGATCATCAACAAAATAGCTAGCACTACCGGCAAAAAGACCAAACTAGCATAGAGATCATTGATGTCCAAGTTGCGCTCCTATTTTACTTTGTAAATTTGAGTTTTGCTAAAAACGCTTTGCGCTCTTAAATTTAAAACAGAGCTAAATTTACCTGCGATTTTTGCGGTTTTCTATGCCTATCCTCTCGCTATCTTCGATCTCTGCAACATAGCTTGGATTTTTCTTTTTAGCCTCTTTGTCTAAAAAGCTAATAAGCTTTGCATCGGCATTTTGGTGAGAGCAGACGAGGATTATAAAATTTATGTAGTTGCTAGCTTCTTTTGGAGCGACCTGATTTTTTTTCGCTGGTATTATAAATTTCTCTCCAAAAATTTGTATAAGCTCGAAAAGCTCGTTTTTGCTTAGAGTTTTGTCGCTAGCAAGCTCTTCAAGCTTTTCGATCGTGATCTCTTCTTCACTCTCAGCCTCTAGCCCTCTTGCTAAGACTTGATGATCTTTGTTTTTTAGCAAAAGATAGACTAGCGCGCAGATGGCAACTATAAGCAAAAAGACAAAAAAGACTATCAAGCCTTTAAGAAGCATCTATAGCCTTGTGCAAAGAGAGCGTTTCGTAAATGCAAGAACGCTCATCGCTATCATAATGGCGATGCTTATCCAGACAAAATCAGGCACTGGAAGCGGATCTCCAGCTGCGTATGAGTGCATGCCAGCTAAATAGAAATTTACCCCAAAATAGGTCATTATGATCGACCAATAGGCAAAAAATGAGGCTACAGCAAATGCGTATTGATTATTAAGCTTTGGTATAAATCTCATGTGAAGCACTGCTGCATAGACAAGGATCGAAACTAGCGCCCAAGTCTCCTTGCTGTCCCAGCCCCAGTATCTACCCCAGCTCTCATTCGCCCAAACGCCACCTAAAAAGTTTCCAAGCGTGAGCAAGCTAAGACCTAGTATCATCGCCATCTCATTTATACGCGTTGCTTCAGTAATATTACGCGCGATCTCAGCATTTGGCTTTTTCTTATTTTGCAAGATAATAAGCAGCAAAGTAAAACCACCAAGCAACGCACAAAGACCTAAGAATCCATAACTTGCAGTTATGATAGAGACGTGGATAGTTAGCCAGTAGCTCTGAAGTACAGGCACAAGTGTCGTGATCTGCGGATCCATCCAGCTAAGGTGTGCAACAAATAGCGTAACACCAGCCAATATAGATGTAAGCGCAAGTGCGATCGGACTACGTTTTGCAAAGATGATGCCAGATAGACCAAGCGCCCAAGCGATATAGACCATCGACTCGTAGGCGTTACTCCAAGGGGCATGCTCAGCGATATACCAGCGAAGACCAAGTCCAGCTGTGTGCGCAAGAAAAGCTAGTAAATTTATAATATACACAGCTTTAACTATGCCATTTATCTGCACTTTTGGCGCTAACATCTTAACAAAAACAAATAGTAAAAGCGCAAGTCCAGCCAAAAGATATATCGGCGTCAAGCGGTCAAATACTTGAAATTTATTAAATAAAATTTCTATGTCTATTTTTTTCTCACTTGGCATGACGGCAGAGCCGTATTTGTGCTGATAGGCTGAAATTTTCTCAAGCGCCGCATCCGCCTTACTCCAGTCATTATCCTTTGAGGCTGCATCAACAGCTGAAAAATACTCTCTCATCATGCCAACTACTAGCTCAGCCTCTTTTGGCGAGAAGTACATCATTGCACTAGCTGGCGAATACCAAGAATTTGACGGGTCATCTTGTTTTGGGAAAATTTTGAAAATTTCACCGATAAATATCATATAAAATACATTTAGTCTCTCGTCGATCTTTATCACATCTTTGTCAAAAGTATTGCGTGAGCCTGGGTGTTTGCGGTTTGCTATCTCAGCAAATTTTGTTAGTTTATACTCGCTTCCACCATCTTTTGTCGCTTTAAAAAATTCATCAAAGCTTGCGTATCTTGCATTCTCATCGACGCCTAGCTCTTTTTTTAGCTCCTTGCTTTGACCAAGTGCGATGATTTTCTCATTTCGCCAAAAATCAGGCGTTACCATTATAGAAAGCATCGCTTGGTTTGAATTTAGGCTACCTATGCTCTCACCTCTATGAATTTTGTTTAAAACCTCTTTGCTAAGCGTATCAAATGGCTTCATCCTGCCATCTGGACTTTGCACGATGAGTCTAGCAAGCTTGTCTGCATGCTCTTTGCTGATATGCGGCAAGAAATCCTCCGCCTTTAGCGAGCTAAAATTTAAGCCTAAAAGTAAGACAGCTATGAGCGCAGCCACTTTTTTACCGCCTTTTGTTGATTCATTATCTATTAGTTTGGCTAGCTTTCTAAAGCGGCTGTTAGGATTTATGACATTTAGCAAGAAGCCAAGACCTAGCAAAAAGTAGCCGATATATGTCGGGATCTTGCCTGGGTCTTTATTGACAGAGAGGATCGTACCTTTCTCGTCAGTATCGTATGAGCTTTGGAAAAATCTATATCCATCATAATCAAGCACGTGGTTCATATAAATTCTATAATCAAACCCTGGATCATTTGTGCCATCTTTTACCACAACCTCACTTGAGTAGCTCATAGGAGAATTTGAGCCAGGATATCTTTTTAGCTCAAAGTCCTTTAGGTAGAGGCTAAATGGGAGTTTTATCTGCTGAGCTCCCCATGAAGCGTTAAATTTCTGTCCAGCCACAGCGATACGTGAAGGCTCCATTAGGTTGTAAAATACATGCATCTCTTTACTCTCACCTTTATAGTTTAGCTCAGCTATCAACGCATTAAACTCGCTATCCTTTGAGCTAACTAGCTTTCTCGTGGCGTGCGCTGAGACTAGCCTTGGGGCGAAATTTATATTTGAGATAGTATATAAGCTACCTGTGCCAAATTCATTCACGCTGCCAGCTTTTAGCTCAGTTTTTGAGCTATCCGCCATAGTAAATTTTGAAAGATCGACATTTGAAGTAACTGTGAAATTTCCATCATTTAGTCTAAAAAGAACATATTTTTTATTTTCATCTGGTTTAGCATTAAAGATAAAACTGATATCTCCAACTCTCGCCTCTTCTTCTTCAAGTAAAAATATCTCTTCACTCTCGCTCTCATTTGAGACTACAAACTCAACGACAGGCTTTCCGCTATCATCATTTACAAATTTATAACTTGCATTTGGCACAAATTCTTTAAATTTTAAACTGGCCTCACCGTCTGCTGTTTTTAGCTTTAGATCAAAGCCCTTCTTTACATCAGCAAGTCCCAAAGGCATAGCCGAGCTGATCTCTTCACCTTTGTCGTTAAGCGCAGTTAAATTTATATACGAAACCTTTGTACTAACGACGTTTGAAGCGGTGTTTTCACGTATATGCATATCAGCTTCAAAGCCAAGATATCTTGTGATGCCAGCACCGATTAAGATGACGATAAAACCTAAGTGAAAGATGAGAGATGGGAGTTTTTTAGGATCTATCAGGTTGTATCTAAAGATATTGAAGGCTAAATTTATACCAAGCAGTAGTTGGATGAGCGCAAACCAGCCAGCTCCATAAACATAGTACCAAGCTGCTTCAGTGCTGGTTTTGCTCTCTATTATTGTGGCGGCTCCGCTAGCTATGGCAAAGATTATCATCAAAACGATAGCTGAGCCCATACTTAAAAATAATGTTTTTGGATTTAACATCTGCTTCCTTTTATTTATATTGTGGCAAAGCTACCGAAGTGAAATTTATCTTAAATAACTGCCCTGCTTTGTTTCGGTTGAAACTGGTTTATTTTCGTTTGTATCTTGATCTGCAAGTGCATCTTTACCTTTTAGATAAGCAAGTATTGCACCTAGATCATTGTTTGAGACGATCTTAGCTTGGTTTTGCATTACGTTTTTACCGCTACCACCAAAGCTTGAGTCGCTTCTATAAGAGATGATGCTATCTTCTATATCTTTAGCATCCATATTTTTGAGTGGTGTTGAGCCAAATGGTCTTTTGTCTGCGCTTTCGCCATGGCAGCTAGCGCATTGTTTCTCATAAAGCTCTTTTCCTAAAGAGACGCTATATCTACCTTTTCTATCAACGCCAAATTTTAAAATTCTATTGTCTTTATAGCGTCTTGGATCTTCATCGACATAGACATTTACTTTTTCATTTCTGTCATTAGCCTGCTTTTTTGCCATTTCGGCAAGCTCTTTACCAAACTCTCCACGAGCCTCTATATAATAAACCTGAGAAGCTGCAAAGGCATTTGCCACCAAAAAACACGCCAAAAAAGAAATTTTGATATTTTTCATGAGTTTCCTTGAAATTTTGCTCTAAATTTAAAAATCCCGGATCAGATTGCTCCGACCCGGGATTATATCATAAGTTGATTAACGAGCTATGAATTAGAATGAGTATTTAGCTTCAAATCTAAATTTGTCTTCTTTTTCCTTCACATCATTAGGTTTTTTGTGAGTTAGGAAAGAATAGAATGAGCTAAATGTTAGCTTTTTGTTGTATTGGTAAGCAAATCTTGGAACAAATTCCTCAACTTTGTCTTTTACATCTGGGTTACCAGCGCCACCTGAAGTTTTTTGAGTACCTTTAACATAATCTAAGCCAACTGTGAATTTATCAAATGTATATGCACTTGTTGCATAGAAGAAGTTACCTTTACCCTCTGCATATGTCCAGTCAAATACATCTTCACCAGCAGTTATTAGACCACCTTGATCTTCAAATGTAAATGCTGATATACCTTTATCTTGAGCTTTCCAGCCGATATAACCAGCAGCTAGATCAAGACCAAATAGTGAAGTTGAAAGTTCGCCAGCATAGAAGTTACCATCATTGTATCCAAGGATATTTTTAGCTTCTTTATCAGCTGTGCTATTTGCATAGTTAAGTCTTGCACCTAGGGCAAAGTCATTAGTGATGTCAAATTTAGCTGAAACGTCAGCTGCAAGTACATCAGCTAGGTTAGTTAAAGTACCATACCATAGTTGGAAGCTAACTGGATTAAACGAACCAGCAATGCCAGCTGCATATAGGTTACCAACATCATAGCCACCTAACTTAGCAGTTACATCATATAATACACCATCGCTTTCACTTCCGCCTTCAAGAGCATCAAAAGCTAAAGCTGTTAAAGTAAGACCTTCTATATCTTCATTTACTACTCTTACACCAGTACCTATAGCATCATCAGTAAAGTATGAACCGATCTCTTGTTTACCAGCTGTTATAGTAGTACCACCGATCTTATAGCCTAGATAGAATTGGTGAACACCAAATCCTGTAGTTGTATCTGTCTTATCTGTACCATTTTTTGAATTATCGCCTGAGCCATCAAGAGAACTATATCTCAAACCAAGAACACCAAAGAAGTTATCGTCTATAGCAGCTTTAAAATTTGTAACCATTTTAAAGTTATGGCCATTGCCTGATTTGCTACCGTTATATTTATAAACGTCTTTTTGTTCTTTTTTGTATTCATGAGTATGAGTATATCTATATCTTGCCATACCAGAAAGATCTACATTTTTTATAGCTTCTTCAAGTGGAGTAGCACTTGCTACACTTGAGAATGCGCCTAAAGCAACCAAAGCGGCTAAACTAATTTTTGTTAGTTTCATTTTTTCTCCTTTTAAGGTTTTTGTGTCGACGATTATAATCAATAAATTTTAAGATGAAGCTTAAAAAATCATAAAATTTTGCATTTTTGTTACCGATTGTTTACCGATTTTAACCAAAAAGAGATATATTTTGATAATTTAACTTTTACAAATGAGACTTTTAAAAAGGGGATAAAAAGAAAAAGGGGCCGTTGCTTTGCCCCTTAAAAGGAGTTCTAGTTTTGATTGCTGATGAAATTATATATGCTAGCAGTAAATCAACGGTAATCTAAAAAGAAATTTTCTCCTCTTTTGGTACCTCGATATTTGTTTTTATATTTTTTCTTTTAACGACTACTTCATTTTGTGGTTTTCTTATGCCATTAAATGCACCTCTGGAGCCACCCTCTTTTATAAGAAGCATGTCTATGAGCTTATCTGCGTAAAATGTCGCATAGACAAGATCACCCTTATCGTAATAATATCTGTTTGCACAAAAATTTGCTTTGTTTAGTTTGTGATTTTTCACATCGCTGGCTACTATCTCGTAGCAGTATTTCGAATCTTTATAGCTAACATCTTTTATGAAGCCTTTAATGGAGCTTTTTGCAGGTATGGTTTTAGTAGCTTGCCTTGGTTGCTTGCGGACTGGTGGGTTGTCATCAAAAAATGAACATCCCAAAAACATAGTGGCTACTGCTATAGGAAATAAAATTTTAGCTTTCATCTTTTCTCCTTAATATAAAGAGCAAAGTATAGCTTTTAAGATTAAATAAAATTTGCTGGTTTTTAAAATTTGAGTTTTGTGCTTACATTAATATATAAATTTCTTGGGAGAGACTCCCAAGAAATTTAGGCTGATACGTTTAAGACGTTACCACCAAGCTCGGCGATCTTTTTATCGAGCGTCTCAAGGGTCTTTTCGATAGTCTTTTGTGAAATTTCAGGAAGCTCTCCGCCCCAAATTTTCTTTGCATCCTCAAAACCCTTTGCCACGCCCTCTCTACCAGCTTTTAGCTTCTCTACATCATCACCTGCGCCATTTAGCACAAAGCTGGCTATCCTATCAGCTGTATTTGCGATGCCAAAAAAGCCATTTTCACTAACTAGCTCGCTCGCCTCATCGCTACTTAGCTCTCCTAGAGCTTTGCCGTTGTAGCCGATGCCTGCTAGATCAAGTCCAGCTAAAATGTCTGATAAATTTTCAGGTACATTAAAGCTTAGACCACCTTGAGCTAGTAAATTTGAACTAGTATTTTGAGTAATATCTTTTTGATACTGCAAAAAGTAACTATTTGATATCTCTTTCGCGCTTAAATTTGAAATCTCGGGCTGCTTTTTAGAAACCTCTTTTTCATCTTTATGAAGTGAAATTTCTGATTTTACATTTTCTTTTACGCTTGAAGTGTTGTATGAGCTTACGATTTGACTGATTTGCATATTTGGCTCCTATAAGTTTATAAAAACTATATCGCCAAAAGGTGGAATTTATTTAGAGTAAAGCGGGAGAGCTCCCGCTATGATTATTTACCAAGTGTTGCGTTTAGCATCCAGATGGCTTTTTCAAATTTAGCTATTTGATCTTGTGCGTACATCTGAGTTGTTGTGTCACCCTCTGCAAGCTCATCAAGCTTTTTAAACTCACCCAAAAGGTGCTTGTAATCAGCCAAAACGATCTCTAAAACTTCAGTCGGAGTGTAACTCTCTTTTGGCTCGTGTTTTATGTGAGCGACTTTTGCTAGCTCCTCAGCCTTGACGATAGGTCTGCCACCAAGCATAAGAGCCCTCTCAGCTGCGTCATCAAAAATCTCACTCATATCTTCGTAAGCTTTCTCTGTATATTCGTGGACGCTAAAAAATTGAATACCTTTTACATTCCAGTGAAGATCATGAAATTTGATATAAAGTGCATTTGCATCAGCCTGAATTGTGTTTAACTGTAAAATAACTTTTGACATTTTGTCTCCTTCTTTATTGTTTAAATGTAGTGAAATTATATTGACTTAGAGTTAATC
>NZ_POYR01000178.1:0-552 GCF_002912425.1 Campylobacter concisus | reverse complement strand
CCTCATGGAATTGCCCGTTCGCGGAACAGACCGTACAAAATGGGTACTGATTTGCAATATCAATCCCGGTGGACCTTTCGGCGGAAGCGCGGCACAGTATTTTGTCGGTGACTTTGACGGGAAGACCTTTACTTGCGATACCAAGCCCGGAATAACCAAATGGATGGATTACGGTAAAGACCATTATGCCGCCGTATCCTGGAGCAATGCGCCCGAAAAGCGACATACCGTGATTGCCTGGATGAGCAACTGGCAATATGCCAACAATGTACCTACCAAACAGTTCCGCAGCGCCAACACATTGCCGCGCGACATCGAATTGTACGAAGGCAGTGACGGTGAGCTCTACCTGGCCGTAACCCCTGCACCGGAAGTAAATGCATTGCGTGCAGGCAAGGCGTTGAAATACGGCTCTTTTTCTGCCGGAACAAAGAAGGTTTCCCGAAAACTTCCGGCCGAGAACAGCGGTATCTGTGAGATTAACCTCGAGCTGGTTCCCCGTTCGGCAGGTAAAGTATACATTACGCTGTCCAATGATAAGGATGAACGGAC
>NZ_POYR01000177.1:0-9844 GCF_002912425.1 Campylobacter concisus | reverse complement strand
GCGCAAAGCTTATATTATAGGCATTAGAAAAGTTTAGTTATATAGGCTAAATATATATAAATAAATTTTTTTAACTTATATACTTGACATTGATAAACTAAAGTTGTATAATCCGCTTAGCAATTAAAAAGAAAGAGTGCTAAAAGTGAGTAAAACAAATAAACGCGATTTGATACTAAATTCTATCATTGAAGCCTATTTGCAGAACAATGCGCCTATTGGCTCAAACGAGCTTGGCTCTCGCATGAGCGTGGCGATACCGGCATCTACGATACGTGTTTATTTCAAAAAGCTTTCAGATGAGGGTGAGATCACAAAACTTCACATCAGTGGTGGCAGGATCCCAACTATCGCTGCGATGAGGAGATATTGGAGTGAAATTTTTACTGAGAGCGACATAAATTTAAAGATAAATGACCCAAGAAGCTTAAAGATGCTCTGTGATGAGTTTGAGCTTTATTGTATGATTTTTGGCACGATCGATAAGGAGTTGCTAGAAATTTTAAATTTAAATGATAGATATCTAGTTTTAAATTTTAGTGGCGATGAGATCGTCGTCAAATTTGACGCTAGGATGTATAAATTTTTAAACAACCTTATCGGAGTTAGTTTAGACAAGCTTGAGCTTATCTGTTCTCAAGTTGGCTTAAGCGAACTAAAAAACAAGATAAGAGAGCTTAAAAGGACTAAAATTTACTTCCAAGAAAACGAAATTTTAGCCTTTGATATGTTTAAGGATAGACGCTTTAAGATGGTTTTTGACCCAAGTTTTAGCTTGCAGATGGACGAAAAACTTACATTTTCTCCTATGTTTGACGAAAATTACATGGGGCTTAAATTTAAAGCAAACTACCTTGGTAGCGAGGCGCAGATGATCTGTGCTGGCAGTGTTTATACTGATTATGTGAAATTTATAAATCTAATAAAGGAGGCCGCGTGAGCGAAGAGGTAAAAGAGCAAAATCTGCCTGAGGTCGAGCCTGTGCAAGAGGCAGCTAGCGATAGCGTAAATTTAGACGCACTTGGCGATATCTCAAAAGTGGAGAAGCTCGAAAAAGAGCTTGGCGAGATCACTGATAAATATTACAGAGCAAATGCTGAGTTTGAAAATATCAAAAAGCGTTATGAAAAAGAGAAAGCAGACGTTGCAAGCTATGCAAATGAGAAATTTGCGAGAGACTTGCTGCCAGTCATCGATGCACTCGAGATCGCTGCGAATTTTGACCCAGAAGATGATGAATTTGCTAAAAAGATCAAAGAGGGCATTTTGATAACGATAAATCAGTTCAAGAAATGTTTTGAAAAGCATGGTGTGAGCGAGATCGCAACTGATGCCGAGTTTGATCCAAATGTGCATAATGCCGTTTTAAGGGTCGATAGCGAGGAGAAGCAAAGCGGTCAGATCGTGCAAGCTTTACAAAAAGGCTATATGATAAATGGTAGGGTTTTGCGCCCAGCTATGGTCAGTGTGGCAAACTAAATTTAAAAAATAAATCTAATAAAGGAAAAATATGTCAAAAGTTATAGGTATAGACTTAGGTACAACAAACTCTTGTGTGAGCGTTTTTGAGCGCGGCGAGAGCAAGGTTATCCCAAACAAAGAGGGCAAAAACACAACTCCATCTGTCGTTGCTTTTACAGACAAAGGTGAAATTCTAGTAGGTGATGTTGCAAAACGTCAAGCAGTTACAAACCCTGAAAAAACGATATATTCTATCAAACGTATCATGGGTTTGATGAGTAATGAAAAAAATGCTGAAGAGGCAAAGGCTCGCTTGCCATATCACGTTGTAGATAGAAATGGCGCTTGCGCGGTTGAGATCGCTGGTAAGGTCTATACTCCGCAAGAGATTTCAGCAAAAATTCTTATCAAACTAAAAGAAGACGCTGAAGCATACCTTGGCGAAAAGGTAACAGATGCGGTTATCACTGTGCCTGCATACTTTAACGATAGCCAAAGAAAGGCTACAAAAGAGGCTGGAACGATCGCAGGACTAAATGTGCTTCGTATCATCAACGAGCCGACAGCTGCGGCGCTTGCTTATGGTCTTGATAAAAAAGAGGCTGAGAAAATTTTAGTTTATGACCTAGGTGGTGGTACATTTGACGTTACAGTGCTTGAAACTGGCGATAATATCGTTGAAGTTTTGGCAACTGGCGGTAACGCATTTTTAGGTGGTGATGACTTTGATAACAAGATCATCGACTGGCTAGTAAGTGAGTTTAAAAACGAAACTGGTATCGATCTAAAAGGCGATATCATGGCGCTTCAACGCTTAAAAGAAGCCGCTGAAAATGCTAAAAAAGAGCTAAGCTCAGCTCAAGAGACTGAGATAAATTTACCATTTATCACAGCTGATGCGACTGGTCCAAAACACCTTGTCAAAAAGCTAACTCGTGCCAAATTTGAAGGCATGATCGACTCACTTGTGGGCGAGACTATCACTAAGATAAATGAAGTCATCAAAGATGCAGGTCTAAGCAAGGGCGACATCAAAGAGGTCGTAATGGTCGGTGGTTCAACTCGTGTGCCACTTGTTCAAGAAGAGGTTAAAAAGGCATTTGGCAAAGAGCTAAATAAGAGCGTAAATCCAGATGAAGTCGTAGCTATCGGTGCTGCGATCCAAGGTGCGGTTATAAAAGGCGACGTTAAAGACGTGCTACTTCTTGACGTTACTCCACTTAGCCTTGGTATCGAGACACTTGGCGGCGTGATGACTAAGATCATCGAAAAAGGCACAACTATACCAACTAAGAAAAGTCAAGTTTTCTCAACTGCAGAAGATAACCAAAGTGCCGTTACTATCATGGTTTTACAAGGTGAGCGTGAGTTTGCAAGGGATAATAAATCACTTGGTAACTTCAACTTAGAGGGCATCCCAGCAGCTCCAAGAGGCGTGCCTCAAATCGAAGTCGAATTTGACATCGATGCAAACGGAATTTTGACCGTTTCAGCAAAAGATAAAGCAACTGGCAAAGCCCAAAACATCACTATCTCAGGATCAAGCGGTCTTAGCGAAGATGAGATAAATAGCATGGTAAAAGACGCTGAGCTTCACAAAGAAGAGGATAAAAAACGCAAAGATGCAGTTGAAGCTAGAAACCAAGCCGATGCACTAGTTCATCAAACTGAAAAGAGCATGAGCGAGCTTGGCGAGAAAGTCCCAGCTGATGATAGAAGCAACATCGAAGCTGCGCTAAATGATCTAAAAGAGGTTCTAAAAGATGAAAACTCTTCAAAAGAGCAAATCGATGCAAAAGTAGAAGCTCTAAGCAAAGCTAGCCACAAACTTGCAGAAGCTATGTATAAAAAAGATGAAAACGCTGGCGCAAACGGCGGCAACAACAAAAAAGACGACGACGTCATAGACGCTGAAGTCGAGTAAAACTCCTAGAGCAGGGCAACCAGCCTTGCTCTTTAAATTTAACTCATAAATTTAGATTTCTAAACACTTCTTAACACACATTCACGACATCATCTTGTAAGATAAGTACGAATTTCTAAAATGCAAAAATTTAGTCGCGCTCCAAAAATCAAGACCTTTTAACGATCTCTACCCATCTATCAAGCTCTTGTTGCTCGGCTTTTAGCGTGCTACTTTCGCCGTGTCCTGGGTAAAGTACAAAGTCACCCTTTAGACTTTTGCATTTTTCTAGGCTTTCTAGCATCTCGTTTTTGTCTGAAAATGGAAAATCCCAGCGTCCGATGCTACCTTTAAATAAAAAATCTCCACTAAAGATCGCGTCATCTATCTCTATCATCGAGCAACCCGGTGTATGCCCTGGAAAATGGTGAAATTTAAAAGAAAAGTCACCCACTACAAAGCTCTCATCGCCTTGAGCTAAAACATCTGGCACAAAGGTGTTTTTCATATAGCCAAAAATGTCACTCTCACACATAAAAGCATCAAATTTATTGATATAAACTGGGATTTTTAGCTCATTTTTTAGCTCGCTCACGTCGTAAATATGGTCAAAATGCCCATGAGTGCAAAGTATCGCCTTTAAATTTTGTGCATTTTGCAAAACCCACTCTTTTGCGCCGTCGCCTGGATCTATCACCAAACTTGAGCCATTTTTGGTAACGATGTAGCAATTTGTTCCAAAATCGCCAAAATTTTTATGCATTACTCTCATTTTTTACCTTAAATTTATTATTTCTTAAATATTTGCATCTTTTTACTTAAACTTAAAGAAAAATTTTAAATTTAATTAGTATAATTTTTGCAAAAGGAAGCAAATTTAGGCAAAGGGACAATGAAGGGGTATCAAAAAATAGAAGAAACCTTAGTTTTTAGCTTAAAAGATAAAACTAAAGGTAAAAAACTACTATTAGGCGTAAGCGGCGGTATTGATTCTGCTGTGGTTGCGACACTTTGTGCGAGAGCAAAGCCAGATGAAACTCATGCACTCATCATGCCAACAGCATCATCAAACAAGGAAAATATGGACGATGCCTTAAATCTATGCGAAAAACTAAACATAAAATACAAGGTTTTATCCATAGAGGGCATTTTAAATGCTTTTTACGAAACGATAGATGCAAATTTAAGCAATTTAAGAAAAGGGAATTTAGCAGCTAGAGTTAGAATGAGCTTGCTTTATGATTATTCATCTAGTATAAACGCTCTAGTCATCGGCACAAGCAACAAAAGTGAGCTTATGCTTGGCTATGGCACGATATTTGGGGATTTGGCGTGCGCGATAAATCCTATCGGAGAGCTTTATAAGAGTGAAATTTTTGAATTTGCAAAATATCTTGGTGTTGATGAAAATTTTATCAAAAAAGCGCCTTCTGCTGATCTTTGGGATGGACAAAGCGACGAGGGCGACATAGGTTACAGCTATGCTGTTATCGACGAGATTTTACAAAATTTAGAAAATAACAAGGAGCAGGTCATCAAAAAGTTTGGATCAAAAGCGGTCTTGGATATAGAAAATAGAGTTGTGTCAAACAGGTTTAAACGACAAATGCCGTTGATAGTGAAAATTTAAAGGATTAAAGATGAGAGAAATTCCGTTTTACAAACCAACTATCACTGAGCGTGAGAGTGAGCTTATCGAAGAGGCTTTGCATTCTGAAAATACCACCGATACGGTTGCTAAATTTGAAGAAAAGCTAAAAGAGTACTTTGGTGCTAAATTTGTTGTCACTACAAATAACATCGCAGCAGCGCATCATCTGGCTCTAAGTGCGATGGATACAAAGCGCGGTGACAAGGTCATCTGCTCAGTAAATGCCTTCCCTAGCGTGGCTCAAGCAGTTAGACATTTTGATGCTGAGCCTATCTTTGTTGATATCGACGAAGAGGACTTTAACATCAGCCCAGAAGCCCTTGAAAAGGTGCTAAAAGAGCAAAATCACAAAAAATTAAAATGTGCTTTTATCTCACACATCGCTGGACAAAGCGCTAAGCTTGATGAGATAAAGGCTATCTGCGAAAAATACGGCATCGTCGTTTTAGATGATGCAAACCGAGGCATAGGACTAACATATAATGGCAAAAAGGTTGGTTCAGACTCGTTTTTATCATGCTTTCAGACAAACTCACGCGTGCAAAATCCTATCTCTACAGTTGGATTTTTCACGACAAATGACGAAGAGGTCTATAAAAAAGCAAAACTTCTTCGTAACTACGCCCTTGTAAATGGTATAGATAAATTTGGTAGTTTAAGCTACATCTACGACGTCGTTGATATAGGTTTAAAATACGACATAAACTCGATAAATGCGGCATTTTCTATCGCTCAGCTAGAAAAGACAGACGAGCTTATAAAACGCAGAAAAAAGATCGCTGAAATTTACGATAAAGAGCTTAAAGAGTGTCACAACATCACAACTCCAGTCAAAAAACGCGAGCACATCTACACTCAATATATCATCAAGATAAATAAAAACCGCGACAGCTTTGCTAGAGAGCTTTTGGAGCGTGGAATTCACACTTCGCTGCACTACATACCGATACATTTGCTAAGCTATTATAAAAATAAATATTCGCTTAAAGTAAATGACTTCCCAAATGCTCTAAAAGCGTATCAACAAGTCTTGTCGCTACCTATCTATCATAGTTTGAGCGACGAAGAGGTGCAATACATCTGCAACACGGTAAAAGAAATTTCTAAATCTCGTGTTTAAGAAATTTAACATCCTTTTACACTCTTGGGCGAACGACTACTTCTTTCGCCCAAATTTCTTTCAAATTTTACTAGCTTTTTTACTTTTACCACTAAGTCTTATCTACGCTCTAGTCGTTGTTTGCAAGAAATTTAGCGCGCAAAAAAAGGACTTTGGTATAAAGATAATAAGCGTTGGAAACTTAACCCTTGGAGGAAGTGGCAAGACCCCACTTTGCGTCGCTATCGCTAAGAATTTCAGTGGCGCTTTTATCATTCTTAGAGGCTATAAAAGAAAGAGCAAGGGCATGCAAGTTGTCGCAAGGGATGGCGAAATTTTACTTGACGTGGCGGCAAGTGGCGATGAGGCGATGATATATGCCACAAGCCTTAAAAACGCAAATGTGATCGTAAGCGAAGATAGAAAAGTAGCCATAGACTACGCCAAAAAGCAGGGCGCAAAGTATATCTTGCTGGATGATGGATTTTCTAAATTTGACATAGCCAAATTTGACATCTTGGTGCGTCCAAACCCAGAGCCAAAGCTAAAGCTTTGCCTGCCAAGCGGGGCTTATAGATATCCATTTAGCTTTTATAAATTTGGCAATTTTATAGCGTGCGAGGGGCAAACTCACTTTAGAAAGAGTGAAATTTTAAATAAAAGCGAAAAAATGGTGCTAGTTACCGCCATAGCAAACCCAGCGCGCCTTGAGTCATTTTTTAGCGAGTGCGTGGGACAGGTATTTTTCCCTGACCACTACAACTTTTCAAAAGAAGAGTTAAGTGAAATTTTGCAAAGTTACGGCGCCACCTCGCTTTTGATGACACAAAAAGACTATGTAAAGGTAAATGATTTTGGACTTCCAGTATCGCTTATCACGCTTGAAGTTACGCTAAGTGAGGAGTTTAAAAAGGTTTTGGCACAGCAAATTTAAGCCCATTTTGTTATAATGAGCCACTTTTTAAAAGGAAAATTTAGATCAAAATGAGAATTTTAATCACCTCAGTCGCAAAGAAAAAAGAGGCAAAAAAACTAAGCAAAAAGCTCGTGAAAAAGGGCCTTGCAGCTTGTGTGAGTAGCTTTAGTGCAAAGAGCATTTATCTTTGGCAAGAGAAGCTTTGTGATGAAAAAGAGCAAATTTTACTCATAAAAACGGACGTGAAATTTAAAAAAGTAGCTAAATTTATAAGAAAGCACCACAGCTACGAAACCCCAGAAATTTTGGCGCTTAAGCCAAAAGAGGTTTTTAAAAAATATGAAAATTGGATAAAAAAATCAACCAAAAAAGGCAAAAAATGAGACTAACACCAACTAGAAGCGTAAAAGATGAAAAGGTAAAAAATGTAAATTTAAGCACAGCCATGCTTAGCCCAAGCTCAGCTCACGGCGGACTTTACGCGCCAAAGAAGCTACCAAAGATCACAAAGGCAAAGTGGCAAGAGCTCTCAAGCCTAAGCTACGAAAAGCTCGCACTTCACATCATCTCGCTGTTTAAATTTGACGTGCCAGAGGCGTTTTTCAAAAAAGCGCTCAAGAGATATGCAAGCTTTGATGATCCAAAGCACCCAGTCATTTTTAAAAAAATAGATAAAAATTTATACGTAAATGAGCTCTATCACGGCCCAACTAGGGCATTTAAGGATATGGCGCTTCAGCCCTTTGGCTCGCTGCTTAGCCAGCTAGCAAAAGAGAGGGGCGAAAGATACCTTATCATGTGCGCAACTAGCGGTGACACGGGCCCTGCAACACTTCAAACCTTCGCAAATGATGAAAATATCAAGGTCGTTTGCCTCTATCCAGATGGCGGCACGAGCGAGGTGCAAAAGCTTCAGATGCAGACTATGCAAGGTGAAAATTTAAAGGTTTTTGGCATAAAAGGCGACTTTGATGACGCTCAAAGAGCGCTAAAAACGCTGCTTGCAAATGATAAATTTAAATCTGAGCTTAAGAAAAAGCGCCTTAAACTAAGTGCGGCAAACTCGGTAAATTTTGGCAGAATTCTCTTTCAGATCATCTACCACGCCTACGCTTACGCAAATTTGCTAAAGCAAAAGGCACTTAAGGCAAACGAGAGCTTTGACATCATCGTACCAAGCGGAAATTTTGGCAACGCTCTTGGGGCGTATTACGCTAAAAAAATGGGCGCAAAGATCGGCAAGATCAAGATCGCCTCAAATGCAAACAACATCTTGACGCAGTTTTTCACCACCGGCGTTTACGACCTAAGAGACAAAAAGCTGGTTAAGACGATAAGCCCAGCTATGGACATTTTGATAAGCTCAAACGTCGAGCGCTTGCTGTTTGATAAATTTGGCAGCGTTAGAAGCAATGAACTCATGCAAAGCCTTGCAAAAGATAAATTTTATAAACTTAGCAAGCAAGAGCTTGAAGCGCTAAAAGAGGACTTTGAGGCTAGCTGGTGCGACGATAAAGAGTGCGAGGCATACATCGCAAAGCTCGCAAAGAACGGCTACGCGATCGATCCGCATACGGCTACTTGCTTTAAAATGGTGGATACTAGCCGCATAAACGTCATCACATCGACCGCGCATTGGGTGAAATTTACGCCAAGCATGATCAAGGCGTGCCAGATCAAAGATACGAAAGATGAAAAAGATGCGCTAGCAAAGACTGCTAAAATCTTAAATGACAGCGTGCCAAGCTCGATAAATTCGCTATTTAGCGCGAAAATTTTACATAAAAATATCATAAAAGAGGACGAGATCGAAAAGTGCGTCCTAGAATGGATCGAGCGATGATAATCATCCCAGCCCGCCTTGCCTCAACAAGGTTTAGTAATAAAATTTTAAAAGAGATAAACGGCGTGCCGATGTTTGTGGCGACGGCTCTTAGAGTAAGCGGCGTGGACGATGTAGCGGTTGCTGTAGATGAGCCAAGCGTGCTTGATATCGCCAAGGCTCACGGCATAAAAGCTGTGCTAACTAGCAAAGATCATCAAAGTGGCACTGACAGGATAAACGAAGCGGCGCAAATTTTGGGGCTAAGTGAGAGCGAGATCATCATAAATGTTCAGGCTGATGAGCCATTTATCGAGCCTGAAAATATCGCTAAATTTAGGGCATTTTGCGAGCAAAATAGGCAAAATGCCTTTATGTTTTCTTGCTACAAAAAGATGGACGATGAGTTTGCGGATGATAAAAATTTAGTCAAAGTGGTGACTGATTTTGAGGGCTATGCGCTTTATTTTTCAAGATCAAGGATACCATTTAACAGAAGCGAGTGTAAAAGCTACAAGGCGCACCTTGGCATCTACGGATACAGTGTAAAGAGCCTAAAAGAGTTTTGCGGCCTCTTGCCTTCAAGCCTTGAAAACACCGAGAAGCTCGAGCAGCTGCGCGCCCTAGAAAATGGCAAAAAGATAGCGATGCTGGAGGTTGAAAGTCAAAGTATCGGCATCGATAGCGAAGAGGACTACCAAAGAGCGCTTGCTAAATTTGGTGAATGAGCCTAAATTTGCTCTGCTTTGGCGTCTTTGCCACGGCAGAGCAAATTCTAAATTTTTATAAATTTGGCTAATGGCTTGGCTGATTTTTTGTCTTTGATTTTGTGGTCTAGCTCGCCTGCACATGATTTTGATTAAGTTCTAGCTGTGTTAATGGTTAAATTTACTGCGAACTTCATATTTTAAATTTATTTGAATAATTTTGTCTATTTGCTGAGATGTTCTAAATTGCAAACTTGACTGAAGTTTTTTGACTTCGCGGTCTTT
>NZ_POYR01000176.1:0-4079 GCF_002912425.1 Campylobacter concisus | reverse complement strand
GAGTAACTTTGCCGAACGAGAGAAAAATATCCTAGGAAATACAAATAGAAATTTACAAAATAAAACAATAGAATTAGCAAAAAATATCATAGATCATTTTGAAACAGATGTAAGTACAGATGAGCTGAAAAATAACTTTGATGATAAATTCAAATCTTACAAAGATATCCGAAGCAATTTAAATTTTACAGAAGAGATAAAACAGCTAAATTTTGAAGATATTAAACAACTTTTATTATACCAATTAGAACAAAAACAATTAACTCCAAAAGAAGAAGAAATAAAACAAGCCATAGCAGAAGCAGATCATGTAATAACTAAAAATATAATGAAAAGTGATAAAGATATTTGTCCATATTGCTTTCAAAAACTAACAAACGAATATAAAAAAGAAATTTTATCAAGCTTAGAAACAGTCTTTAATCCGAACATACGAAACCATCAGAGGAATTTAGAAAACAAGAAGCAGGAAATTCAAAATTCACTAAATAGTTTAAAAAATTTGCCAGATATGGATAAACTAGATAAAGATTTATTTGATACTATAAAAATGAAAATTGATAATTGCCAAACTGAAGTCACTGAAAAACTAAATCAAAAGATACAAAATCCATTCATCGCCTTAAATTTAGATGTAAATTTTGATAGCTTAGTTGATGAATTAAATCAAAATTTAGAGCAGCTTGAGAAAAAAAGACAAACTTTTATGGCGCAAAAAGCTAGAGCAAATGAGCTAAAACAAGAGCTTGAAAAACTAAACAACCAAATAGCTTATTGTGAGATAAAAGATGATTTTAATCATTACAAAGAAAAGCTAAAAGCTAAGCAGACTTTAGATAGTAACAGAGAGCATAATGATAAACGACTAGAGTGTATAACTAGTAAAATTTCAAAACTAAATGCTCAAAATAAGCAGATAAATATAGCTCAAGATAAGATTAATGAATATCTAAAATATATTTTTTTTAAAGAAGGCAGGTTAGAGCTTTGTGAGCCGAATGATCAAAAACAATATGTCTTAAAATCAAATGGCAATAGAGTAAAAGCCAAAAACATTTCGACTGGCGAGCGAAACACCATTGCATTAAGCTATTTTTTTACCGAAATTTTCAAAGGTGAAAATAGCGAGGAATTTTATAAAAAACCAAAATTTATAGTTATAGATGATCCGATTTCCAGCTTTGATTTCGAAAATAAAGTTGGGATAATGTCGTTTTTAAATTACCAAATTCATAAAATTATGACTGGTTGCAATAAAAGCAAGATGATAATTTTAACTCACGATTTGATGAGTGCGTTTGATATACAAAAGATCGTTGGTTCGCTATCACAAGTAGAAGTTGATGGTAAAAAAGAAGTAATATTTATACAAAGAGAATTAAAAAATTATGAATTGGTTGATTTTGGTAAAAAATATTCAGAATATAAAACTCTTTTGAACGAAATTTATGATTATGCAAATAATTCTGTATCAGAAAATGTTAATATTGGTAACAATATGAGAAAAGTATTAGAAACATTTGGTACATTTAATTATCAATGTGGTATAGAGAATATTGCAAGGGACGAGGCAATAGTAGCTAATTTAGAAGCTAAACAACAAGAGTATTTTGAAAATTTAATGTATCGCTTGGTTTTACATGGCGAAAGTCACGCAGAGGATAAGACAAAGGCTCTTGATTTTTTCTCATATATAAGTGAGATGGAAAAACAAAAAACAGCTAGAGATATACTTTCTCTTTTATACTTACTAAATAAGGCACACTTGCAAAAATATTTACAAAAAGAAAAAGTGAAAAAAATAGCACAATGGGCTGAAAGTTGTAGGATATAAAATAACAGAATAAATTAAAAGTAAAGGATAAAAATGAATAGTAAGGCGTATTTTGGAAAATTTGGCGGGCAGTTTGTGCCTGAGACAGTGATGTTTGCCCTTGATGAGCTAGAAAATGCTTATGAGAGCATCGCAAAGACAAAAGAGTTTAAAGACGAGCTTGATGATCTTTTGAAAAACTACGTTGGCAGGCCTAGTCCGCTCTTTTTTGCAAAGCGTCTGAGCGAGCACTACGGACATGAAATTTACCTAAAAAGAGAGGATCTAAACCACACGGGCGCACACAAGATAAATAACGCTCTTGCTCAAGCGTTGCTTGCTAAAAAGATGGGTAAAAAGAAAATTTTAGCTGAGACTGGAGCTGGTCAGCACGGCGTGGCAACAGCGACTGCAGCGGCACTTTTGGGCTTAGAGTGTGATGTGTATATGGGCGCAACAGACGTGGCTAGACAGCAGCTAAATGCCTTTCGCATGCAGCTGCTTGGCGCAAAAGTGGTGAGCGTAGAAGATGGCTTAAAAACGCTAAAAGAGGCGACCACAGCGGCCATACAAGCGTGGGTAAATGAGATAGAGAGCGCATTTTACGTCATTGGTTCAGCCGTTGGCCCACACCCATATCCAAAGATCGTGTGTGACTTTCAAAGTATCATCGGCAAGGAGGCTAAGGCTCAGCTTGAAAATTATGGCAAAAAGGCTGATTACGTCATCGCCTGCGTTGGCGGCGGCAGTAATGCTATTGGTATTTTTAGTGCGTTTTTGGACGATGAGAGCGTAAATTTAGTAGGCATCGAGGCTGGCGGACTTGGCATAGATACCCCTTATCACGCAGCTACGCTTAGCAAAGGTAAAACTGGCATCATCCACGGCATGAAAACAACCGTGTTGCAAGATGAATACGGCATGATCTCTCCAGTGCATAGCATCTCAGCTGGCCTTGACTACCCAGGCATCGGCCCAGAGCACGCCCACTTAAACGACATCAAAAGGGTAAGATACGAAGCCGTAACCGATGATGAGTGCATAAATGCCTTGTATTTTCTAAGCAAGATGGAGGGCATCATCCCAGCCATTGAGAGCGCGCATGCGGTGGCGTATCTGGAGAAACTTTGCCCAAAACTTGATAAAAAAAGCGTCATCGTCGTAAATATCTCAGGCAGGGGCGATAAGGACATAAACACAGTCATCGGCTACGAAAAAGGAAAAATTTATGGATAAGGTTAGAAGCGCATTTAACGGCAAAAAGGCAAACATCGGCTACATCGTGGCTGGTTATCCAAGCCTAGAAAAAACGAAGGAATTTTTAGAAAATTTAGATGAGAGCACGCTAGATCTAGTCGAGATCGGTATCCCATACTCTGACCCACTGGCTGATGGCAAGCTCATCGCGCAAGCTAGCTTTGAGACAGCTCAAAGTGGCGTAAATACCGACGTTGTCTTTGACATGCTTGAGGGCTGCAAGGCAAAAGTGACAAAGCCACTTGTTTTTCTAGTTTATTACAACATCATCTTTGCTTATGGCGTGGATAAATTTCTAAAAAGATCATGTGAAGCTGGAGTGAGCGGCTTTATCGTGCCGGATCTGCCTTGTGAGGAGTGCGAGGAATTTGCTCTAAAGTGCAAGGAACTAAATTTGTGCCTTGTGCCACTTATCAGCGTCACGTCTGGGGGCAGGGCGGATGGAATTTTGAAATTTGGCTCAGGATTTATCTACGTGCTAGGTGCTATCGGCGTTAGCGGTTCAAAAAGAGCTGATGAAGATAGGATAAAAAATTTAGTCCTAGAGCTTAAGAAAAAGAGCGATCTACCAGTGGCTGTGGGCTTTGGCATCAAAAACAAAGATGATGTTAGTGAAGTGAAAAAATATGCTGACGCTGCGATCATAGGCACGCAAATAGTCAAGCTTTGCGCCAAATTTAGTGGAAAAGAGCTAGTTAAAGAGGTCGATAAACTCTTTTAAAATGCTTAATAAATTTATAGCTAATTTAGTAAAGCCAAAGTATAATTAACGCGCATTTCAAGTCTTAAGGAAGAGATATGAGAAAAGTTATAGATGAAGCCACAAGCTATCTTTGCAAGGATACTTTGGGGTTGGATTTAGAGTTTGGCAAGAGCCTTGGTAAAGGATTTTACGGGGCTAGCATACCAGTTTATAAGGGCAAAAGTGAGTATCAGTTTTATCTATTTTTTAAAAAAGAAACTTTAAAAATTTTCATGAATGCCTTTTTTGGTCACGAAGATGTTGATG
>NZ_POYR01000175.1:0-30305 GCF_002912425.1 Campylobacter concisus | reverse complement strand
CTCTAAAGGCCTCTTAAAATCACAGAATACTTGTTACAGAGAATTTGAGACTTTGTTACAGAAAATAAGCAAAAATAAAGCTTTAAAATATATAATCTCCATATCAATAAAAAGTCGCATATATCGGACTTTTGAAAGGTTTAAAAGTGATAAAAGTTATAAAATTGGCGGAGTGTCCCTCTCTGTCCGCCACCACTTATAAACAATCACAAACTTTTACCAACTTTTGCAAACATTGCGCCACGATTTTAACGTTATTTTAAAGCCTTTATTCATAAAATTACAAACTATTACAAACAATAGCAAACTATTATTATCACAACTTTTTAGCTGACTATTTGGCTGACTAGCCCAAAAAACAGCCAAAACTTTTGCATTAGTCAGCTAAAAGAAATACAATACATAAACTCTCACGCCAACTAGTGATCACAGAATTTAAAAATTAAATCCAACAAAGCTTTTAGCTGACGCATACAAGCTTTAAAAGTCTAAGAGTCTTGATAGATGTAAAAAATAGAGATAGCACTTCATAGCAATTTTATAAAAACAACCCATTCTTACTATGAAATTTCATCTAGAAACAATAGAAAATTTTAGTTAATAAAAGTTGATTTGCTATGAAAATTTGAATTAAAAATTCAAGGGCATTGCGCCCTTGAAATTATGATCTAACAGGTGAAAGATAAGGTTTTTCAGAGTGCATAGACATCTCGTTTTGTTGTCTAAATGCTATATACTCCTCTTCGCTTAACCTTTTTATGTTAGCTATAGTGATCTTAAGAGGTGTGATACCTGAGAGTGGATCGTGATCTTGTGCGTTTGCAAGCTCGTTACCGTCAGCCTCGCTATAGTGGAAAGTAGTAAATATCGTGCTTTCTCTAAGATCAGGATTTACGCGAAGTTTAGCTGCGATCCTACCACGTTTATTCTCTACCATTGCGTAGCAGCCATCTTCTAGCTCCCTTTCTCTTGCGATATCAGGGCTTACTTCGATTAGCGGACCTTCGATACCAGCACCATACTCTAGTGGTGGGCACTCTCTAGTCATCGTACCAGTATGGTAGTGATAAACTTTTCTACCTGTTGTAAATAAGCAAGGATAAACCTCATCTGGTACTTCGCTCATCGCACCTGAGCCTACTGGATAGCCATCAGGTATATGCATTTTGGCTTTAAATTCAGCCTCCATGCTCGCACGCTTATCTTTATCGTCAGCGTAAAGTACTGGAGCTAGGCGGAATTTACCATCAGGCAGCATTGATTTGTGATCGGTATAGAGATCAGGTGTGCCTGGGTGATCTTCATCAGGGCATGGCCAGCTGATGCCACCTAGTTTTTCAAGCCTATAGTAGCTGATACCACCAAAGAATTTAGGCATTAGCTTTCTAAGCTCATCCCAAACCTCTTCTGCGCTTAAGAAGTCAAATCCCTCAAGTCCCATAGCTTTTGCGATGTTGCAAACTACTTTCCAGTCAGGCTCTACGCCAGCTACTGGTTCGCTTGCTTTCCTAGTTCTTTGAACGCGGCGAGATGTGTTGATAAATGTTCCATCTTTCTCACCCCAACCAGCTGCAGGTAAGACGACATCGGCCTTTTGAGCACTTTCAGTAAAGAATAGATCTTGTACGATAAAGCAGTCTAGGTGGTGTGTCGCATGTACAAAGTGCTCTGTCCAAGGGTCACTCATAACAGGGTTTTCGCCGTAAACATAAAGCACTTTTAGCTCGCCACTATCCATTTTATCAGGTGCGTATGTGAGCTTGAAGCCAGGCACTGGATTAAGCTCGAAGTGCCAAACTTTGCGAGCTTGCTCTTGTGCGTAAGCGCTATTTACTGCACCTGCTGGGATGACGTTTGGTAGTGCGCCCATATCGCATGAGCCTTGAACGTTGTTTTGTCCACGAAGAGGATTTACTCCAGCGCCTTTTTTACCTAAATTTCCTGTTAGGATCGCTAAATTTGAAAGTGAGAATACATTTGATGTGCCGTCGCTAAACTGAGTGATACCCATAGTGTAGCAAATAGCAGCACTGCCAGCTTTTGCATACATCCTAGCAGCCTCAGTGATAAGCTCTTTTTTGACACCAGTCTCACGCTCAAATCTCTCAGGCGTGAAGTCTTTTACCGCCTCTTTT
Source organism: Campylobacter concisus (assembly GCF_002912425.1). GTDB lineage: Bacteria > Campylobacterota > Campylobacteria > Campylobacterales > Campylobacteraceae > Campylobacter_A > Campylobacter_A concisus_AH. The sequence goes on along the minus strand of NZ_POYR01000175.1, from coordinate 28,170 downwards.
AGGTACTCAAAGCCCTCTGCATATTTTTCGATAAATTCACTATCTTGTAAATTTTCAGAGATGATGACGTTCATCATTGTGTTTAGTGTTTTGATGTTTGAGCCAACTGGAATTTGCAAGAATATATCGGCTTTTTTAGCCATATCGGTGCGTTTTGGATCCACAACGATCATTTTTGCACCACGCTCTAAGCCTCTTTGCATCTGCATAGCGATGATAGGGTGGCATTCGCTTGTGTTTGTGCCTATTAGTAAAAATACATCTGTATCAGTCGCAAATTCAACAAGATCATTTGTCATTGTTCCGTTTCCAAGGGTGCTGGCAAGACCTGCCACTGTTGGAGCGTGTCAAAGACGAGCGCAGTGATCTACGTTGTTACTTCCTAAAGCACGAAAGAATTTTTGAAATACATAGTTGTCTTCGTTGTTTGAACGAGCTGAACTAAAGCCCATAATAGAGCTTGGACCATATTTTTCTACGCTATTTTTAAAAGTCTTTCCTAAAAATTCATAAACCTCTTCAAAGCTAACCTCTTCAAGTTTGCCCTCTTTGTTAAACTCTCCGTTTAGTTTTCTCATCATTGGTTTAGTTAAACGTTTTGGAGAATTTACAAATTCCCAACCAAACATACCTTTTAAGCACAACTCGCCATCATTTACATGGTGGTTATCAGTCGGCTTTGCATCGACTATCCTACCGTTTTCTACGATAAGGTCTATGCCGCAACCAGTTCCGCAATACGGACAGGTTGTTTGAACAATCTTTTGCATAGATTTCCTTTCAAGTAATATTTCTAATAGTTCGGTTATTATATACCTTATAAAATAAAAGTAGTTTTAAAATTAATTATTTTATTTAAAAAAATTTTAAGTAATATGCAAAATTTGCATATTACTTTGACGCTGAATTTACGGAGCTTTTTACCATTTTCTGTCTTATTTTAAATTTGGTTTTTAGCTTAAATGATTAAAAATAAATTTAAAGATTATGAAAATTTATAAAAAATGGGCGATTGCTCGCCCGTTGTATTAGTTCTTGCGTGTGTTTGCGTCTGGAGTAAAAAGTGGCTTATCAAGAAGTTTGAAGTCGCCTATAAATTTCTGACCCTCTTCGCTTGTCGCCCATTTTATAAATTTCTCTGCATTTTCGATGTCAGTTTTAGGGCAGTGTTTTGGATTTACTGCGATTAGAGAGTAGAAGTTTTTAAGATCGTTGTCGCCCTCGTTGATGATGACCATCTCAGGATGACCTTTTTGGTTTGCTTCATATTTAATGTAAGTACCGCGGTCAGTAAATGTAACGCCTTTTTGCTCAGCAGCAGCATTTATCGTAGCTAGCATGCCTTGACCTGTTTGCATATACCAGCTATCTTTTTCAGGGACTTCGCCAGCGATCTTTTTCCAGATGCCTTTTTCTTTATTGTCTGTGCCTGATTTGTCGCCACGTGAGAAGAATTTGATACCATCTTTTTTGATAAGCTCAAAGCTTTGTTTGATATCTTTACCTTTAAATTTATCAGCGATAGACTTGTCAGCGATAACGACGAAATCATTGTACATTACGGCATTTCTTTTTAAGCCAAAGCCTTTTTCTACAAATTCTTTCTCAACTTTTGGTGAGTGAACGAAAAGTACGTCAGCGTTGCAGTCTTCGCCAAGCTTTAGAGCTGCACCTGTACCAACAGCTGTCCATTTTATATCAACACCTGTTTTTGCCTTATAAACTGGGTAGATCGCGTCAAGCAAGCCAGTGTTATCCGTACTTGTTGTAGTCGCCATGATTAGTTCATTGTCAGCGCCAAACGCCAAAACTGCGGCTGCTAGTGAGCCTAAAATAATCTTTTTCATTTTTCTCCTTTTTAGAAAATGTGGTATTATAGCATATTAAAATAATATGAATAAAAAATTTAGGAATAATATTTGGATTTTTTACTTAATGGCTTTACAGAAGCCTTTAATCTACTTTTAAACGGCAACCTTGAAACATATTCAGCTATCAAGGCTACCCTTTACACCTCAAGCGTGTCGATACTTTTTGCCGTTATCATGGGCTTCCCACTTGGTTTTATACTTGGCTTTTATGACTTTAAAGGCCGCAAAATTTTACGCCTTCTAAGTGACACAGCTCTAGCCATGCCAACGGTTGCCATTGGTCTTATTTTATACGCATTCATCACTAGAAATGGCCCGCTTGGCAGCCTAAATTTACTCTTTACGCTAAAAGCGGTCATGTTAGGCCAGTTTGTGCTTGCCCTTCCTATCATCATCTCGCTTACTGCAAGTGTGGTTGAAAATATGGAGAAAAAGCACTATCTAACTATCCTAAATTTACGCCTCGCGCCGGCAAAGCTAGTTTTTTGCGTGCTTTACGAGTTGCGCTACGCCCTCATGGTCGTCATCGCCACTGCTTACGGCAGGATCGTCGCTGAAGTGGGCGTTGCGATGATGATAGGTGGCAACATCAAATACTTTACCAGAACGATCACCACAGCCGTTTCGCTTGAAACAAACAAGGGTGAATTTGCCATGGGTATAGCGCTCGCGATGGTTTTGATATTTATTGCATTTTTAGTAAATTTAGCGATCTTTGCGCTCAAAAAACTAGACAAATAGGAGCAAATTTTGATAAAGATAAGAAATTTACACCTAAACTACGGCAAAAGCGAGATCCTAAATATCCCAAGCCTTGACATAAATACTAAAAAAATAACTGCTCTAATGGGTAGCAATGGCAGCGGCAAAAGCACGCTAATAAGAGTGCTCTCGCGCTTGCAAAGTCCAAATAGCGGCGAAATTTCACTCTGGGGAGAGAGCAAACCAAGCCTTGAAATGCTGCGTAAAATTTGCGTTTTGCTGCCTGAGCCTGCCCTTTTGAAAAGAAGCGTTAGAGAAAATTTCAAAGTCATCTTAAAAAGTAGAAATTTACTAAGCGAATTTGAGGAGCGAACCAGCGAAGCACTCGCTCTTGTGGGACTTGATGAGAAGTTTTTAGACAAGCGCCACTTTGAGCTAAGCTCTGGGCAGACGCAGCGCATCGCATTTGCACTTGCACTCTCTTTAAGGGTGCCATTTTATCTGCTTGATGAGCCGACAAACAGCGTTGATATCGGCACTTCAAAACTCTTTAGCAAGGCTATAAATTTGATGCACGAGAGATATGGCTGCGGCTTTGTCATCGCAAGTCACGACGAGAAGTGGCTTAGCATGCTAGCAAATGAGTGCGTGTTTTTACACAAAGGCAGGGTCTGTGAGTTTGAATACAAAAATATCTTTGAGATAGAGGGTGGCGTGCTAAGCTTTGGCGACGAAGTAAAGTTAAATTTGCCTTTAAATTTTAAAGGTAAAAGCAAGATCACGATCAATCCAAGCAAGATAAAAATTTCTAAAACAGGTGGTGAGGGTCAAATTTCAGGGGTTTTACACTCGGCCTCGCTTTACATGGGCGATGAAAAGCTTTTGAAGGTCAAAGTTGGCGACTTTTTGATTAAAATTTTTAACCACGATGATGAAATTACAAAGATTGGCGAGAGAGTATTTTTAGAATTTGAAGATGGCTCGATGCTAGCTTTAGAGTAAAATTTACTCTCATCCTTTAAATTTAGCTCAAATTTAAAAATGGATATCAAAAAAGAACTAAATTTTAATAATTCTGCTAAAAAATCATATTTTGTGTAATTCCCTAAAAATAGTGCTTTTAAATATGCAATTAAGGCATATTTAAGCTTTTTTTAACTTTTCTAATTTATTTTATTTTAAGCCAAATTAATAAGGCAATTAATTGTATAGTTTCAGTGTCGTTAAAAAACTATTTAAGGAAAAAGGTGAGCACAAAAGAGGAATTTGCAGCTGGCAGAAAACTTTACTACGCTACTTTCTCTAAATTCTTCGTATTCAGTGAAGATGAAAAGAGATTTGATGGCCTTAGTAAAATGCTTGATCTCATAGAAGAATACAGCCTAAATGATAAAGTCTCGCATGCTGCTACTAATATAAAAAGTAAATTTGATGAAAAAAATCCAGAGAATTTGATCACCGAATTTGATGACATTTTTCACACTCCGCCAAGTCCGCTTCGAAATTCGCTCTCTTTTTACGATGAGGGATATGAAGTGGGTCATGCTTGTGCTGATGTGCGTAAAATTTTGGCTAAGACAAACATCAGAAGAGATGAGAGTAAATTTAAAGAGAATGAAGATAACGTGGGCTTTGTCTTTACGCTTATGAACGAGTTTATCGGTAAATTTGACGAGTGCGAAGAGGAGCTTTTTAAAAATATTATAAATCCAAACATTGATGAGTTTATAGAGAATTTATATGAGCATAAAAATAGCGAAATTTACAAGGATGTAGCCGTTTTGCTAAACGAATTTATCGCGTTTGAGCGCGTGGCACTAAACTCACCAAAACCAGTTAAGATAGACCACAAAAAGAGCGATGGTCTTTCAAGATCTGAAAGTATAAGAAGAGAAAAAAACAGGATAAGAAAACTAAGAACGGAGGGTACATATGCAAAATAGACGCGAATTTCTAAAAAAAGTCGGTCTAGTTGGCGCTGTGGCAGCAAGTGGTGCGGTAGCAGCAAATGCTAATGAAAATTTAAAATCAGGAAAGAGTAAAAAGACCGAAGTGCTTTATAAAAGAAGCAAAAACTGGGAACTTTACTACAAACAAGCAAAATAAAATTTGATAGAAATTTAAGAAAGGATGAAAATGTCTGAAGCTAGATTAAACGCTACGCCAAACAACATCGGCCGTAGATCGTTTTTAAAAATGGCTGCATTAGCAGGTGCTAGTGGAGCGGCCGGCTTTGCAGCAAGCAATGTCACAAGAGAAGCAACAGCTCAAGAGATGGCAAACCCATTTCCAGACTCAAAAATAGTAAAAACTGTCTGCACAGTTTGCTCTGTAGGATGCGGAGTGCTAGCAGAGGTAGAAAACGGTGTTTGGGTGCGTCAAGAAGTAGCACAAGATCACCCAGTAAGTGCTGGTGGTCACTGCTGTAAAGGTGCAGACGTTATCGATATGGTGCGCTCACACTGCCGTGTAAAATATCCGATGAAAAAAGTTGACGGCAAGTGGCAACGCATCTCTATGACGCAAGCACTTGACGAGATCGGTGCAAAGCTAAAAGCTTACCGCGAGAAAAATCCAGAGCAAGTAATGTTTTTAGGATCAGCAAAAGACTGCAACGAGCAAAGCTACTATATAAGCAAATTCGTTGCGATGTTTGGGACAAACAACCTAGATCACCAAGCACGTCTTTGACACAGCTCTACAGTCGCCGGTGTGGCGAATACTTGGGGTTATGGAGCTATGACAAATCACCTTGGAGATATCCAAAACGCGAAGTCTATTTTTATAATCGGATCAAACCCAGCGGTAAATCACCCAGTTGGTTTTAGACACTTTTTAAAAGCAAAAGAAAAGGGCGCTAAGCTAATAGTAATTGATCCAAGATACACAAGAACAGCTGCAAAGGCTGATTATTTCGCACAAATTCGCCCAGGAACGGATATACCTTTTGTATATGGCATGATGAATCTCATCTTCGAAAATGGCTGGGAGGATAAGAAATTTATTGATGACCGTGTTTATGGTATGGATCTGATTCGTGAAGAGGCTGCAAAATGGACACCAGAAGTCGTTGAAGATGTGACTGGAGTGCCAGCTGCAACTCTTAAAGAGATCACAGAAATTTATGCTAAAAACCGCCCTGGCTCAGTCGTTTGGGCGATGGGTCTAACTCAGCACACAATAGGTAGCTCAAACACTCGTATAGCTCCGATCTTGCAACTAGTGCTTGGCAACATGGGCGTAAGTGGTGGCGGATGTAACATCCTAAGAGGCCACGATAACGTTCAAGGTGCAACTGATATGGCAAATTTACCAGATAACCTACCTGGTTATTACCCTAAAAATGAAGGAAGCTGGAAATATTTTGCAAAAATGTGGAAGGTTGATTTCGAGTGGTTGCAAAAGAATTTTATCAAGCCTGAGTGGATGTTTAAGCCAGGATTTTCACTTGCACGCTGGTGGGCTGGTACGCTTAATGGTAAAGATGGCAATGATGCAATCGATAATGCAGGAGATAGCCTAAAAGCTCTTGTAGTTATAGGTAACGGCATAACATCTACTGCACAACAAGCAAAGGTTCAAGAAGGTCTTGATGCACTTGAGTTACTTGTTTGTGTAGATCCGTTTGTAAATGACGCTGCCGTTATAACAAATAAAAAAGATAATGTATATATCATTCCTGCTTCAACTCAGTATGAAACTAGCGGCACAGTCGTAGCTACAAATAGAAGTGGTCAATGGAGAAGCCAAGTATGCAAACCACTTTATGAGAGCATACCTGATCATGAATTGTTATTTGAACTAGCTAAACGCATAGGCTTTTATGACGAGCTAACTCGCACTATAAGGGATGCTGACGGCAAGATAGAATGGCCAGAAGCTGCTACTCATGAGATAGCAAATATTATAAAAACTATCGGTATGACTGGCTGGACACCTGAGCGCTTGAAACGCCACCAAGAGAACTGGGATAAATTTGATGAAGTAACATCTCTTGGCAAGCCTGGCACTCCTGTTGAGGGCGAATACTACGGACTTCCATGGCCATGCTGGACAGAAAATCACCCAGGTAGCCCAATACTTTATGATACACATAAATCAGTTCGCGAAGGCGGAATGGGCTTTAGAAACCGCTTTGGTTTAGAGCACAACGGTGTTAGCCAGCTAGCAGCTGAAGGCTCAGCGCCAGTTGGTTCATCTATAAATGGCGGATATCCTGAGATCAAAAAAGACAATATCGAGAAAATTTTAGGCATCACACTAACTGATGATGAAAAAGCAAGGATCGGAGCTAGCTGGTCAACTGATGATAGTAATATCATAGCAACAAAATGCTTGGAGAAAAACATCGCTCCGTATGGCAATGCACGTGCTAGAACTATCGTTTGGACATTTGCTGATCAGATCCCTAAGCATAGAGAGCCGATCCACTCACCAAGACCAGATCTAGCCAAGAAGTATCCAAGCTTTAAAGATAAAGCAAAACAATACCGCGTTGATACTAAATTTGAAAGCTTGCAACAAAGTAAGGACTTCTCAAAAGAATTCCCTATCAACCTTATTACAGCTCGTCTCGTAAATTTCAGTGGTGCTGGTATGGAGACGCGTGCTAGTAAGTATCTATCACGCATTACGCCTGAGATGTTTGCTGATATCCACCCAGAGCTAGCGGCTAAACATGGCATTAAAAATTGGGATTTTGTTTGGGTTCATTCACCTGAGGGTACCAAGATCAAGGTTCGTGCAAGGATAGTGCCATCAGTCAAGCCTAATATGATCTTCTTACCATTCCACTGGGCTGGATATATGCAAGGTGTTGATATGACTGGAAATTTCCCAGAAGGAACTTTGCCATTTGCGGTTGGTGAGAGTGCAAATACCGTAACAAACTACGGATATGACATAGTCACTCAAATTCCAGAAACAAAAGGCGGTCTTTGCCGCATAGAAAGGGCATAATATGAGCGCATTTAACGATAACAATAGACTTAAATTTTACTGCGACACAGATAGATGCATTGATTGCAACGGCTGCGCAGTAGCATGTGATGAAGCTCATGAGTTGCCTATCGGCGTTAGAAGACGCCGCGTCGTCACACTAAATGAAGGTATGCCTGGCAAAGAAATTTCAACATCAATCGCATGTATGCACTGCGAAGATGCACCTTGTTCGCTTGTTTGCCCAGTTGATTGTTTCTACATCAGAGCTGATGGCATCGTGCTTCACGATAAAGATATCTGCATAGGCTGTGGATACTGCTTGTATGCTTGCCCATTTGGCGCACCGCAATTCCCTAAAGATGGTGCGTTTGGCGCAAGAGGCGTAATGGATAAATGCACTATGTGCGCAGGCGGTCCGCTACCAACTAATAGCGAAGAAGAGCGCGAAGTATATGGACAAGATAGAATTTCTGAGGGCAAAGTGCCAGTTTGTGCTGCGATGTGCTCTACAAAGGCTTTATTAGTTGGCGAGTCAGATATGATAGAAAAAATCTACAATGACAGAGTTGCTGCAAGAGGTTATGGCGAAAAAGACCTAAAGCAAACTACTGTTTGGAAGATCGCTTACTACGCTGGCGACAGACTAAAACTAAAAGCGTAAATTTATAGGTGCTTTTTGCACCTATAAAATTTGTTATTTTCTCTAATTTTATACTTTAAGAAATATGCCTATTTTGCATATCAAATTTTAATTATAATAACGTTTATTTCGTATCAAAATGCGTTTAAGCTTTTTGCTTTGTTTAAGCAAATTTTTACTACAATCCAAAATTAAATTTAGCTTTTTGGGCTATCATTTGTGAAAACTTCAAGGAGCAAGATGGAACCGATTTATAAAACGCAGATCATCAAATATAAAGGCGAGCAAAAAGCACAGGTTGATGATATTTTGGTGCGTGAGATCAAGCTTGAAATTTACATAAATGACAAAAAATTTGGTGCCGTTATGGCGACGCCTACCGATCAAAAGGCGCTTGCTGTGGGCTATTTGATCAGCGAAAACGTCATCACAAAGCCAGAGGACATAACAGAAGTTAGGCTCTCAAGCGACGAGCTAAGCGTCTATGTAAGCGCCAAAGTGAATGAAAAACGCCTAGAGCAGTTTAACGAAGAGAAGGTCATAATAAGTGGCTGTGGCAGAAGCTCAACGGCAAATATCGACCCACAGGCGATGGCGGCAAGAGCCGTAAAAAGCAGGGCTAAATTTAACAAAGATATGATCCTTGCCCAAATGAAAGAGTTTTACACGCAGTGCGAGCTTTATGAGATGACTGGCTGCGTGCATACGGCAAAGCTCTTTGTGAGCGAAGATAAATTTTACATAGGCGAGGATATCGCTCAGCACAACACGATCGATAAAGCCGTTGGCAAGGCCGTTTTAGACGGAGCTAACTTAGCAAATTCATTTTTGATGGTGAGTGGCAGGCTTAGCTCAGAGATGGTTGCAAAGGCCGTTATGCACGGCATCCCAGCGCTTATCTCAAGGACAGCGCCGACTAGCCTTGGCGTGGTGATCGCTCGTAAATTTGAGCTCACGCTTTGTGGCTTTGCAAGGGGCGAAAATATCAACGTTTATAGCGGCGAAGAGAGAATTTATGAGTAAAAATTTAGAAGAGCTAATAAAACAAACGCTAAATAAAAGCGGCAAACTTGACTGCGGAACGGCTTTTAAGATCTCAAACAAGCTAGGCATAGAAGTCGGCGAAGTGAGCGACGAGGCAACCAGACTTGGCATCAAGATAGACAACTGCGAGCTTGGGCAGTTTGGTGGCTTGGATAAAGACCGCGGTAAATTTACATTGTCACTAAAACTAAAAGAAGTGAGCGACGAAAAAGGCAGAGTTTTTTGCAAAGATGCAAGAGAGATGGCGGCGGCTAATGGCGGGCTAAAGACCATGCGCTCGACGCTTAGAGACTACGGCTTTGACGTGAAGTACTGTCAGCTAGGCTGTTTTAAGGAAAAGAAAGGCAAAAAGATGAGAGTAAAGACAAAGACTTGGATAGAAAACGACGAGGGCGAGCTTATATTTGGCAAGGGCAAAACCGAGGTTTTAGACGTGATAGCCGAGGTTGGCTCGATATCAAAGGCAGCTGAAATTTTAGGTATGAACTATAAAAAATGCTGGTCGCATCTGCAAATTTTGCAAAAAAACTTAAAAGAAGATCTCTTTACGACCAAGCAAGGTGGCGGAGATAACGCTGGCACTACACTAAATGATAGGGCTCATGAGCTCATAAACGCTTATAAACAGCTTCAAAACGACATCGAAGACTATGCAAATAAGCGCTTTAAAGAGCTATTTTTAAAACAAGACGAGAAGAAAAACGATAAAAAATAAACCAAATTTTTAAAAGGAGAAAACATGTATGTAAAACTAAACGACAGGACTTATCTAAACAAAGATAAGATCACTAGAATCAAGATCGATAGCGTTCAAGACGGCATTCGTATCCGTTTCTATGAGGGTGCAAACCAAGTTGCTAAGAGCCAAAGATTTGAGAGTGAAGCAAAAGCTAACGAGTGGTTAGAAAAAAACTTCTTAAACAAATAAGCACACGAGTGGGCACCCTGCCCGCTTGTAACCTCACTTTATACAAAATTTCACTATAATCGCGCTTTTTAGCCAAAGGGAAAATCGTGCCAACTATAGATGAAGTAAGAAAAAATATCATTTTAAAAGATGGAATTTACTATTTTGACTACACGGCCTCAGGCCTTGCCTATGCGCCTATCGAAGATGAAATTTCAAAATTTTTAAAAACCTACGCAAACACACACTCAGACAGCAGCTCAAGTGCCGTGCTAACGCAAAAACGCTACGAAAACGCAAGAGCCGAGTTAAAGGAGCTTTTGGGGCTTGATGAGAGCTTTTATCTCATCGCAACAGGTCAAGGCGCAACGGCTGCGATAAAGAAATTTCAGGAGATAATGGGGATTTATCTGCCGCCAACCACAAGAGCCTTGATCGGCGAAGCAAATTTAAGAAGCGTAAATTTACCACTCGTGCTTGTTGGCCCGTATGAGCACCACTCAAATGAGATCAGCTTTCGCGAAGGACTTTGCGACTGCGAGCGCATAACACTTGATGAAAACGGCGAGATAGACTACGTGATGCTTGAGAGGACGCTAAAACTAAACGCAAAAAGAAAGATCATCGCCTGCTTTAGCGCCGCCTCAAACGTCACAGGCGTGAAAACCGACTATAAGAGAATTTACTCACTCGTTAAAAAATTTGGCGGAGTGGTGGCATTTGACTGCGCAGCGACCAGCTCGCATGAAATTTTAGATGCCGATTACTTTGACGCAGCCTTTTTTTCGCCTCACAAGCTACTTGGTGGAGTTGGTAGTTGTGGGCTTTTGGCGATCAAAAAAGAGCTTTATACAAGCGATATACCAAGCTTCGCAGGTGGCGGCACCATCGCTCTTGCAACGCCTTCAAAGCACCTTTTTATAAAAAATGTCGAGCAGCTTGAAGAGGCTGGCACGCCATCTATCTTGGGGCTGGTGCGAGCAAGTCTAGCTTACAGCCTGCAAGCAAGTGTCGGAGTAGAAAATATCAAAGCTCGCGAAGATGAACTGGCAAATTTCTTTGAAAAAGAGCTTAGCAGTATCGAAGATATCACCATTTATGGCCCTAAAAATGCAGAAAAACTGCCTATTTTTTCATTTAATGTGCGAGACATTTCGCCATATGACTTTGCCGCAACACTTAGCAACAACTACGGCATACAAAGTCGCGCTGGCGTGATGTGCGCTGGACCTTATGCTTTTGATCTGCTGGGACTTAAAGAAAATAAGATCTTAGAGAAAAAGCCAGGTTTTGTAAGGGTGAGTATGCACTACACGCACACAAAAGAGGATGTGCTCTATCTCATAAACGCTATCAAATCATCTATCAAAAAGCACCGCGAGCTTTGGGGCGAGGAAAAGGCGATGTATGAGATGTTTGGCGGTAAAATTTAGGTTAAATTTTTGTTTTCTGCTAAATTTAACTATCAAGAAAAGTTAAAAATTTAAATTTAGATTGCCATTTTAAAATGCAAAAACAATTATATTTTTTTAATCTAATTTTACTCTTTCTTCCCATTTAAATTTTAACTGTATCAAATAAAATTTACCATCTTGGATCAAATTTTGCCAGCAGAATTTAAAGCAAATTTGCTGTTTTTGTACAGAGCTATACCTGCTCGGTCTTAAGAAACTCTAACAAAACACGCCACCATTGTGAGTGGACAAAAAATATTAAGCATTTTATCTTGTTTTTACATCTAGTTAAATAGAAATTTCTAAAGATCTTTTATGTAATAGCCGTTTGAAATTGGCAACAACTAGTTTTTACGTTGATTAAAAAGAGTTAAAAAATAATTTTCAATCACTTCTTCAACCACCAACCATAATTTAAATATACTTTAGGAATTTCATCATTATCAATATCTATTCCTAATTTTTCCATTTTGTCAAACCATTTATCTCGTTTTGATTTTGGTAATTTTGTACCACAAAAAGGGCAAAATTTGATTGAAATACTGCTTGTGCCACCATCGTGAACGATAATTCCATATTCATCAAATTTAGGATAATACGAAATAAGCACGTCTGGGCAATCATAAATATTGTTATGAATCTTACAATTTAATTTCGTTGCCTCTTTCATTTGAGAGCAACAGTGTTTTACCTTAACCATTTTTTCTTTATTTGTGCTATTTACATTTTTTCAAATTTTACTTTGAAATTTCATCTTTTATCTTTTGATAAAGCTCCAAAATTTCATCTTTTTTGATGATGAAGCTATTTTTATTTGCGATCAGATAGGCTGAGCTTTGCATGATGTCGCCAGCCACTTTTAGTCCATTTTGCTTCATGGTTGAGCCAGTCTCTACCACATCGACGATCGCGTCGCTTAGCCCAACAAGTGGTGCTAGCTCGATCGAGCCATAGAGCTTAATGATCTTCACGCCAACGGCAAGCTTTGCAAAGTAGTTTCTAGTGATATTTGGCATTTTTGTAGCGATCTTTAGCTCAGACCTTGAAAAATCAAGCTCATCTTCGTTTTTTATGCCAATGCAGACCTTGCACTTGCCTATTTGTAGATCAAGTAGCCTCACTACATTTGGCTTATGCTCTTCAAGCACGTCAAGGCCGACCACGCCGATATCTGCGGCTCCTTCGGTGACGTAAGTTGGTATGTCTTGGTTGCGAACCATTAAAAATCTAAAATTTCCCTCTTCAAGGATGAGTTTTCTATCCTCAAACATAAAGCTCGAACCAAAAATTTTTCTAAAAATTTCAAGTGTATCTTCTGCGATCCTGCCCTTTGGCAAGGCTACTGTTATCATTTTAAAATTTCCTTTTTCTCATCGATTATTTTTTGCATGGCACGAAAGATCAGCATCTTATCGCAAATGGCATTTTTAAAAAATTTAGACAAAAAGTCGCCATCTCCGCCAGTAAAATAGACTTTTTTGCTGCCTGCTAACTTTGAAATGAGCGTGATAATGGGCTTTATGATGCCATAACTCACAGCATCGCTCGTCTTTTGAGGCAACGCATCGATGTCTATTTGCGAATTTAGTGTCACATCAAGGCGTGGCGAGATGCTTTTGTAGGCGTTTAACATAGTTGCGATGCCAGGCAAGATGTAGCCTCCAAGATGAAGCGAGTTTGCCATTATATCAACGGTTATAGCACTTCCGGCATCTACTATAACGCCATCATTTATCATATAGCACCCTGCTTTTCTATCTACTCCAAGACCTTGATAGATCGTGTCTATCTCAAAGTAAGGCTCTAAATTTATAAACATTTCGTCCTTATCTATCATGCGCAAAATTTCTTCATTTACGCAGATAAAATAGACCTTTTCGTTTGGTTTATAGTTTTTAAATTCGCTAACTTTTATATGTGTGATCTTGCCATTTTGCAAAAAAGAGGCGTTGGTGTTGCCGATATCACACAAAATCATAACAGCTCCAGCCTTCTTCTTTGAAGTAGTTTAGAGATTTTGAGCAAATTTGAGAGCTGTAAAAGATCACACGTTTTTTGATCTTGGTTTGAAATTTCTCTTCAAATTTAGTGCAAATTTCATTTATCTCGCTGGCTTCTTTAAGCAAAAGCCTGCTCTTTGCACTTCTTAAAAAAACGATCTCGTAGAAATTTTTTGTATCGACACCAAAAAACGCCTCAAGCGAGCGTTTCTTGGTAAATTCGCTAAGGTCAAGCCTTTTTAGATCTCTTAGCAAGATCTTTTTAGCTTCAAAAAGCTCCCAAATTTTTTGGTTCATTGCCCTAGATTAACATACTCGTTATCGTAGTAAAATGCGCCATTGCCCATGAAGCTTTTATCTTTTATCTCGTCGCTAAATTCATAAATTTCAGCTCCGCTAAGGTCTAAATTTGTCTTTATAACATAGCCTGTTTTTTCGATGACATAGAGCTTATTGTTGATGATAGTAGCCGCTGAGAAGATAGCAAATTTGAAATTTACCTTATTTTGCTCTTTTAGCATGAGGTCTGTTCTTACGATCGTGCCATCTTTTTTAAAGATATAAATTTCATCGTTATGAACTAGCACATCTTTGATCTCACCGTCATAATATACTGTCTGGCTTGGGTTGATGACGATTAGTTTTTTAGCTGTTGCTGCGATTAGGTTATCGCCCTCAACGCCTAAAAATATGATGTTGTTAAAGAAATTTTCAGAGCTTACGACAACGTCGCGCAAAATTCTACCAGTATCTTTTTGTACGATGTAAATTTTGCCATCAAGTGCTGGATAGACGATGAGTGAACTCATAAAGTAAGGTGCCACAACTCTTGAATCAACCGCTGCGATGTCAGATGAGCTGTACTCCATTAGTGTCGTAGCTGTGTTGATATCGATTAGGTAGATGTGGTTTGATGCGCTGATAGCTGCAAGTTGGTTTTGATCAAGCGAAGCTGCTACGATCGCAGTTGGAAATTTACCACTATAAACGCTGTGGCCGCTAGGATCAGTCACGTTTAGATCGCCATTTATGCTAGCTGAGATGACAAAGCCGTTGTTTTCGTTTAAGAAATTGAAATTTTCAGGCAAGGTAACGCTTTTGTTTAGCCCATTTTTCGTGATGATGTTGCCATTATCAAGCGTTGCGCCATTTGCATTTGCTGATTTTATGTAAGAAGGAAGATCTTTTGACAAAGATATCTCACCAGAAGTTTGCGCAGGCTCAAAATATTGTCTTTTTGTGCCGCATCCGCTTAGAACTAAAGCCAAGGCAAAAGCCAAGAATAGTGTAAGTTTTTTCATTATTTTATTCCCTGATAGTGTTTTAAATTTTTAACTAAAGTTTGTAGTTGTGAGTCAAGTGCGATCTTGTTAAATTCGTCGTTTGCCTCTTTGATCTTGTTTTCTTTTAAAAGCTCAAAACCTTTTAAAAGTGCGTTATATTCGCTTAAAATTTGAGTATTTGCATCGCCAGTTTGCGAAAGGATGATATCTTTTACGATCGGATTTACTTTTAAATTTGCAAGCTCGCTAATGCCCTTTGTATCGTTTTTATCAAGCATTTGCCCAAGTGAAAAAAGTGCATATAAGCTTGGCTCTTTCTCCTTTAAAACATTTAAAGCGCTTGCGTCATTTGGATTTAAGATAAGCTTTGAATAGGCTAAATTTGCCTCCTCAACTCTGTTGTCGTTTAAAACCTTACTAGCGTAAAATCCGATGAGTGCGACGATAGCTGCCACGCATAGCACGATCAGCAAAGTTTTGTATTTCCTAAAAAAACGCTCTCCCTTGATCATACTCTCAAGAAACTGCTCCTGGGCGTCGATCTCTTTTTTTATCTCGGTTAAGTCTTCTTTTATAGCCAACGTTTTTCCTTGCTTTTGAAAAATTTTAATTCGCAGATTTTAGCATAATTAAATTAAAAGTAGCCCAAAATTAAAGCTTGAATGTGATATAATGCCTCAAAATCAATTAAAAGGTTGCTTAATAATGCAAATAGACGACACTCTCTTAAATAAACTAGAAAAACTCTCCGCATTACAAATTAATAATGAAAAAAGAGAAGAGATCAAGAAGCAATTAAGTGAAATCGTATCTTTTGTCGATATTTTAAACGAGCTTGATCTAAGCAGCGATGAGGCCGTAGTTAGCTCTATAAAAGGTGGCACTCCATTAAGAGAAGATGAGCCACATTTAAGTGACGTTGTCGATGAAATTTTAAAGCACGCCCCTTCACGCGAGGGACACTTCTTTGCCGTGCCAAAGATCATAGAGTAAAATATGGATCTAATCGAACAACTAAGAGCGCAAAGCTCGGATGCCCAAACCAAAACATCAGAGAGCAATCTCTCTGGTGACATCCAAACGCTTCTAAAAACCGTTGTTTTTAATAAAGCCAGTGACCTCCACCTAGTCTCAAGGTCTGAGCCTCAAATAAGGATAGATGGCACTTTAAGGCCACTTGAATTTGGCGTGCTAAGTGGCAAAGATATAGAAAATTTATGCTACGCTCTAATCACAGATGCCCAAAAGAGCGAACTTGAAAATAATAAAGAACTTGACTTTGCCATAGAACTTCCAAATATCGGCCGCTTTCGTGGCAACTACTACTACACGATGAATGGCGATCTAGCCGCAGCTTTTCGTATCATACCTATTGACATCCCTTCGCTTGATGATCTAAATGCACCACAAATTTTTAAATATATCATCAAACGAGAAAAAGGCCTTATCCTGGTTACTGGACCAACAGGCAGTGGTAAATCAACGACGCTTGCAGCGATGCTTAATGAGATAAATTTAAATTATAGAAAGCACATCATCACCGTTGAGGACCCAGTCGAGTTTGTACATAACAACAAAAAAGCCCTATTTTCACATAGAAATATCGGCACTGACACACACTCTTACTCAAAGGCGCTAAAATTTGCACTTCGTGAAGACCCAGATATCATACTTGTAGGCGAGATGAGGGATAGAGAGACGATCTCTACGGCTATTACAGCAGCTGAGACTGGGCACCTAGTCTTTGGCACTCTTCACACAAACTCAGCCATACAAACTATAAATAGGATCGTTGATAGCTTCGATGGAAGCGAGCAGCTTCAAGTAAGAAATATGCTTAGCGTTTCACTAACTGCTGTCATCTCACAAAGTCTGATCCCAAAAATAGGCGGCGGAAGGTGCGCTGTGCATGAAATTTTGATAAATAACATGGCGATATCAAACTTGATACGCGAAAACAAAGTGCATCAAATTTACTCTCAAATGCAGCTAAATCAGCAACAAACTGGCATGAGCACACAGACTCAAGCCCTGATGAAAGCGCTAAAAGAGGGCTTGATCACAAAAGAAAACGCGCTAGCCTACTCAACTAGCCAGCAAGAACTTCAAAATTTAATAGGAACTGTATGATGGATTTAGTAACTTGGTTTGACATTATCGTCATCGCCCTTGTCCTGATACTTGGTGTAAAAGGCATAATAAACGGGCTTATAAAAGAGACATTTGGGCTTATCGGGCTAATAGGTGGCCTAGTTGTCGCTAGTAGATTTTCAGATGTAGCTGAGAGCTTCATAAGCAAAAATATCTATAAATTTGAAAATCCTTCATTTTTACAATTTGTCGCATTTATCGGACTTTGGCTAGTTTTTTGGCTAGTTTGTCTGCTAGTTGGCAAATTTTTATCAAAGATAGTTTCAGTAAGCGGACTTGGCTTTTTAGACAGGCTTGGTGGATTTGTCATGGGAAGTGGCAAAATTTTCCTCACATTTTCAGCAGTCGTTGCCGTGATGTCAGGCACTTCGCTAAATAAAATGATCGAGCCATACTTCACAAATAGCAAGGTCTATCCGCTCCTACTTGGAACTGGTAGATGGATAACAAATATCGATGTGAAAAACATCAAAAATGAGCTAGATGAGATGGTAGTAAGACCAAAGGATACAAACAAGAGTGATGCATTTATATCAATGGATGCAAATGCGAGCACAAACACCGACACAAACGTCACCAAAGGGGAATAAAGATGATAGAAAATTTAGAATATGATGCCTTGCTTGAGAAATTTAAAAGAGTTCTACGCGACAACGGTTTAAAATATACAAAACAGCGTGAAATTTTACTAAAAACGCTTTATAACAACGACGAGCACTTTACGCCAGAGAGGCTATATCTTTTTATAAAAGAGACCTATCCTGAGCTAAATATCGGCATCGCAACTGTTTATAGAACGCTAAATTTACTAGAAGAATCAGAGATGGTAACATCTATCAGCTTTGGCTCTCAAGGCAAGAAATTTGAGCTTGCCACAAAGCCACACCACGACCACATGATATGCAGAAAGTGCGGCCTTATCATAGAATTTGAAGATCCTATGATAGAAAAAAGGCAGATAAGCATCGCAAAAGAGCATGGCTTTAAACTAACTGGTCACATGATGCAGCTTTATGGAATTTGCGAAAAATGTTCAAAAAATAATATAAAGGGAAAGTAAGGTGATATTTGACAACCAACATGAAATTCAAAGATTAGAAAGCATAGATGAGCTTAGAAATTTAGGCATAAATCCATATCCACATTTTCTTAGAAGAGATATGAATATCTCTAAATTTAGACTTAAATTTAACTATATAAAAGATACAGAAGAGAAAAAAGCAGAGGGGCAGCTAGTAGGTCTTGCAGGCAGGATAAAGCTGATCCGTGACGCTGGTAAAGCGGTCTTTGCAAATATCGAAGATGAAAATGGAAATTTACAAATTTATTTTAGTAACAAGACGCTTGATCCAGAGTGGTTTAAAATCGTTAAAAAATATGTAGAAATAGGCGACATCGTCTATGTTAGAGGCTACGCTTTTATAACAAAAACTGGCGAATTTTCAATGCACGTAAATGAGCTTAGCTTAGCTACAAAATCGATAAGTCCGCTTCCAGAGAAGTACCATGGGCTAGTTGATGTTGAGACAAGATACCGCCAAAGATACCTTGATATGATAATGAACCCTGAAGTTAGGGCTGATTTTAAAAAGCGCTCAGTGATTATAAGCACGATTAGAAGATTTTTTGAAGAAAAGGGCTTTTTAGAGGTTGAAACTCCGATGCTTCACCCAATAGCTGGCGGCGCAAATGCAAAACCATTTGTGACATTTCACAACGCTCTTGGAGTTGAGAGATACTTAAGGATCGCTCCCGAGCTATATCTAAAACGCCTTGTAGTTGGCGGCTTTGAAGCTGTTTATGAGATGAATAGAAACTTCAGAAATGAGGGTATGGATCTAACTCACAACCCTGAATTTACAAGCATAGAGTTTTACTGGGCATATCACAACTACCACGATCTAATGGGTATCACAGAGGATTTATTTAATGTCATTTTAGAAAAACTTGGCATGGAGAAAGTAATAAATTTTGATGGTATGGAGATTGATTTTAGTAAGCCATTTAAACGCATAAGCTATAAAAAAGCCCTAGTTGAGATAGGCGGACTTGCTGAAGATATCGTAAGCGATAAGGCTAAAATTTTAACAAAACTAAGAGCTGATGGCTTTGAAGCAAACGAAAAGCTTGACCTTGGCCACTTACAAGCTGAACTCTTTGACAACTACGTGGAGAGCAAGCTCATCCACCCAACTTTTGTCATCGACTATCCGATCTCTATTAGCCCACTTTCAAGAAGAAGCGACACAAATCCTGACGTGGCAGAGAGATTTGAGCTATTTATCGCTGGTAGAGAGCTAGCAAATGGCTTTAACGAGCTAAATGATCCGATCGATCAATACAACCGCTTTAAAGCGCAGATCGACGCTAAAAACGCAGGCGATGACGAGGCACATGAGATGGACGAGGACTATGTAAAAGCCCTAGGATACGGCATGCCGCCAGTTGCAGGCGAAGGCATAGGCATCGATAGACTTGTGATGCTTCTAACAGATAAAAAATCAATCCGCGACGTTGTTCTCTTCCCAGCGATGAGACCACTAAAAACTGAGACAAAGGAGAATGAAAAATGAGTTTGCAAAGCTACGATAAAGAAATTTTTGACCTAGTAAATTTAGAGTTAAAACGCCAGTGCGACCATCTAGAAATGATCGCTAGTGAAAATTTCACATATCCAGATGTTATGGAGGTGATGGGCTCAATCCTAACAAACAAATACGCTGAGGGCTACCCTGGTAAGAGGTATTATGGTGGCTGTGAATTTGTCGATGAGATTGAGCAAATCGCGATCGATAGATGTAAAGAGCTCTTTGGATGCGAATTTGCAAACGTTCAACCAAACTCAGGCTCTCAGGCAAACCAAGGCGTTTATGGAGCTTTGCTTAACCCAGGCGATAAAATTTTAGGTATGGATCTAAGCCACGGCGGACACCTAACTCACGGCGCAAAGGTAAGCAGCTCTGGCAAGATGTATGAGAGCTTTTTCTACGGCGTCGAGCTTGATGGTCGCATAAACTACGATAGAGTTATGGATATCGCAAAGATAGTAAAACCAAAGATGATCGTTTGTGGCGCGAGCGCATACACAAGAGAGATCGAGTTTAAGAAATTTAGAGAGATAGCTGACGCTGTTGGTGCGATACTCTTTGCAGACGTTGCTCACATCGCTGGCCTTATAGTGGCTGGAGAGCATCAAAATCCTTTCCCGCACTGCGATGTCGTAAGCTCAACTACTCATAAAACTCTAAGAGGCCCAAGAGGCGGTATCATAATGACAAACAACGAAGAGTACGCTAAAAAGATAAACTCTTCTATATTCCCAGGCATCCAGGGCGGACCACTAGTTCACGTCATCGCTGCAAAGGCAGTTGGCTTTAAGCACAACCTTAGCCCTGAGTGGAAAATTTACGCTAAACAAGTAAAAGCAAACGCTAAAAAACTTGGCGAAGTGCTAATAAGTAGAGGCTTTGATCTAGTAAGTGGCGGCACTGATAACCACCTAATCCTAATGAGCTTTCTAAACCGCGAATTTAGTGGGAAAGACGCGGACATCGCGCTTGGCAACGCTGGCATAACAGTAAATAAAAACACAGTCCCAGGCGAGACAAGAAGTCCGTTTATCACAAGCGGCATACGTGTAGGTAGCCCAGCTCTAACAGCTCGTGGTATGAAAGAAGCTGAGTTTGAGCTAATAGCAAACAAGATAGCTGACGTGTTAAGCGACATCAACAACGCATCTTTACAAGAGAAGATAAAAGCCGAACTAGTCGATCTTGCTCATAAATTTATAATCTATGATAAAGCGACATTTTGATGCAAAGTATTGATACATCTCTTATAAAGATAATAACTACCCACTACTACATCAAACGTGACACGATCGTCAATAAGATAGAGTACAAGGGTAAAATTTTCTTTGATAAATTTGAAAAGATTAACGAACCACTAACTTATAGCGTTATGAAAGAGCATGAAGAGGGCAAAGCTATAATCGCCCACTCGCTAATCAATGCAAGTGACAAGGTCGAAAACATAGTCTTTGACTACAACGGCAGAACTCCAGATAGGTTTTGGCATAGAGCCCAGCTTCTTTTAAGAGAAGAAGGCTTTATAAATTTCACAGCCTACGAGACCAAGACGCCAGGACATTTACACCTTTATGTGCATAAAGGTCACACTACGCTAAATGAAGCTTGCACGCTTGCAAATATGCTAAGCGCAAAGCTTTCACAAAAGCTAGCCAAAGAGTGGAGAATGTTCCCAAATATCGACATGCCAAAAGAATTTAACATCCTAACTTTGCCATATAACCTCTATCAAAAAGAGCGCGGGGCAAGTTGGTCAAAATATATGTAAGGAGAGATAATGGAAAACGAAGAGTTAAAAGATATACTTTTAGAAAAAGATGATGAGGCAAAGGGCGCAAAACTAAAGAAACTTCTTATGTTTATAGCAGCTCTTGTTATACTATTTTTAATCATCATCGTAGCCATGAAGCTTATAAACTCAGGCGACTCAACACAAGCACAAAACGAAGCTGACTCAAGACTAGTCCTGCCTCCAGTGCCAGCAGAGCAGCCAGTCGATACACAAGTGCCTGCACAAGATACAAATTCAGATGTTAAAAAAGGCGATACTCAGCTTTTCGAGCAAGTGCCTATCGTGCCTGAAAATAAGCAACAAGATGATTTTGAAGATATGATCAAAAAGCTAAAAGATAAAGAAGGCGCAAAATCAGCTCCCAAAAATGAAGAGCCAAAAGAGGTAGTAAAAGCTGTCGAGCATCCAGCTGAAGCACCTAAAAAAGCTGAGACAAAGGTAGAAACTCCAGCTAAAAAAGCTGAAACAAAAAGCGAAGCTAAAGCAGAGAAAAAAGCTGAAGCAAAGCCAGCCAAAACTGAGGCAAAAACCGAGAAGAAAGCTGAAACTAAAGCTGAGAAAAAACCTGAAACTAAGGTAGAAAAAAAGGCTGAAGCTCCTGCAAAAGCAGAAAAAGTGGAGAAAAAAGCTGAAGCTCCTGCAAAAGCCGAGAGCGTCGCAAAAGGCTCTTATGTACAAGTATTTGCAACTAGCAAATTTAACCCAAATGCCGACTATATGAAAAAAATAGCAGCCAAAGGATATAGCTACAAAACTATAAAAGCTGGTGAGCTAACTAAAATTTTAGTTGGTCCATTTGATGAAAAAGGGCTACAAAAAGCTGTAAATGACATAAGAAAAGATGTCAATAAAGACGCTTTTGTCTTTAGAGCAAAATGAAAACCCTCGCAGTTTTTGGAGATCCGATAGCTCACTCGGTATCTCCAAGACTACACAACAAAGCCATTGCCGATCTAGCTCTTGATGCCCTATATACTAGGGTTTTGTTAAAAGATGGCAATGAGCTAATCAATAAATTTAGATCCCTAAAACTAGACGGTGCAAATGTCACACTCCCGCATAAAGAATTTGCTCTAAATTTAGCCGATGACGCCTCAGAAGCAGCACGTAAAATAGGCTCTGCAAACACTTTGGTGCTAAAAAATGAGAAAATTTATGCCTACAATACTGACACACCTGGTTTTTTAAAAGCGATATCAAATTTTAAAGAGGCAAAAAGCGCCATCATCCTTGGAGCTGGAGGCACTGCAAACGCCCTAGCCTACGCACTTAGATCACAAAACATAGATGTTTGCATACTAAATAGAAGCAAGGCAAGACTTGATAAATTTAAAGATCAATACGAGTGCTTTAGCTGGGATGACTATAAAGAGCACAAATTTGATCTAGTGGTAAATTCGACCTCAGCAGGGCTAAAAGATGATCTTTTGCCAGCATCAAAAGAGATTTTAGATGGCATTTTTAAAAATGCTAAATTTGCATTTGATGTGATATATGGCAAAGAGACGCCATTTTTAAAAGAGGCAAAAAGGCAAAATTTAGCATGCAAAGACGGAGCTGATATGCTCTTATATCAAGCGGTTTTAGCGTTAAATTTATTTTATAATGGCAGCCTTGATGAGAAAAAGATAGAAATTTCTATGCGAGAGGCTCTTAGTTTATGAGGCTTGCAAGAGTGCATTAAACAAAATGGAAAAATCATCAAGCTTGATAAATAAGGCTCTAAAGCTTAGCGATATAAATTTTAACTCCTTTAGCCACTCTAAAAACTGGATCGGCTTTTTTGAGATAGAGGATTAAAACTGGGCTTCTGGCGTAGATACCGCGCTAAAACTATTTGATAAATATTTTAATAAATTTAAAAATGAAGTATTTGTCATAAGCGCCTTAAACTACGACGATACTAACTTGAGCGATGAAGCGCTTGAAGTAAAAACTTTGCACGATAAATTTAAAAAGCTAGGCATCTTACAAGAGCCAAATGAGCACTTTGATCTTGGTTTAAATAGTGAAATTTTGCTGCCTGCCATCTGCCTTAGGATAGACACTTTAAGATTTGATGAGATCAAAGATCTGGCTAAACTACTCATGCTCTATACATACTCCTTAAACGAGTGGTGCTTTTTCATCTTTCCAAGCTTAAATTTAGTGCTTTATCCGCATGATGAGAGAGGCTTTGGCTGCATAGGGCTATATGACGATACAAAAAATGGATTAAATTTTTTAGAGTTTTGTAAAAGTGAGAAAAATGCAAAGGTTGTTTTAAAAGAGCAAAATAGCAAATAAATTTTAAAATCAAACAAAAAGTCTCCCTTGCCGAAGCAAAGGAGGAAAAAATTTACTTTTCAAACGCTTTTTGCAAGCTAAATGGAAACGCCTGATAGCCCATAGCATTTGTCATCTTTATCTCTATACTAGGCTCTTTTGCGCCCCACTCAAACTCATCGATGTGCGGGCTAGGAAGTCCTACTGGGCGACCTTTTGCGATGTCAAACTGCATGCCAGCAACAGCTGAATAGACCATCACGCTATCAAGGTCATCTTGATACTGCGTAAGGCTAGTAACTGAGCTATACCACTCTTTACCGCGCTCTTTGCCGTACTCCCAGATCTGCTCAACGGTCTTTTTGTTCTCATCGATCTTATAAACGACCGCGCGAGAGTACTTCATGCCAGCGATGGCTGGTTGCTCCATGCCCCTTGTGTCGCCGTTGTCAAAGACACTTAGATAAATTTCGCCTTTTTTAGACTTGCTATCTATCCTAAATGCCGTATGTTGCGTCCATTGCCAGTCAAAACCGCCCTTCTCGCTCTCGTATCCTGGGCATTTTGAGTACTCATCTTCGCAGACGATCTTGTTGCCTTTGCTATCAACTGGCTGAAGCAGCTTATCTTTAAATTTATCACTCCAGCCCTTGTGAGCGCCCATGATCCATTTTACTTGTTTATCACGGCCGATCTTTATAACTGCGTCTTGATGGCGGCTTGAGATGATGATGCTATCATCGCTTGGGTCGTAATCCACACTATTTACGTGTGCCCAGTTACGTCCTGGACCAGCGCCAACTATGTCGCCCCATTTATCGTGTGTATCCATAGACTGAAGTTCATCAGAGCTTGCTGTGTGGCCTGCTTTTTTAGCGTCTATGTTTAAGCAAACTGCACCTTGATCAAGTGTTTTTAGCACGATATCGCGGTAAGGATCTAAAATTTCATATAGTCTAAAGTCATCAACTACGTTGCCGTCGCGGTCAAGCTCAACGATGACGTCGCGCACTGTTCTTACGTTTTTGCCATCAGCCCTTTTGTAGTCGGCATTTGCCACGCGCAAGAAGTAGTGTCCGTTTTGTGCTACGTCCATTGAGTGTGAGAAGTCGTTGTAGCTAGCTGGTAGCTCGCGGTTGAAAATTTCTCTACCCATGATGTCGTATTTTGCGTATCTTTGGCCGTAACCCCAAGTCATCGCGCCGTCGTCATTTTGCTTAAAGCCCATCATAACGCCAGCGTGAAATGGCTGTTTTAGGTCGTAAATTTTGCTTGGTTCAAGATACCATCTAACCTCGCCTTTTGTATCAAGGATGAAGTTATTTGGGCTGTAGTTCCACTCGATCGCACCGCCAGCTGGGTTGTTCCAAACGACTTTTGTGCCCTTGCCTGTTTTATTTACAAAGTTATTTACATAGTAAAGGCGGTTTGCAAATTTAGCGCTAGCAGGCTTAGTAACCTCGATCTTGTCAAATAGCGCTCCCTTTTGATTTGGCGTGCCAGCGCTCTCTAGGTAGATAGCTGGGGCATAAATTTTATAGCTCTCTTTTATATGCTCAGTCTTGCCCTTGTAGCTCTTGTCGTACTCGACCTCAACGGTGTTTTGATAGTCAGGATACATGCCAAAAACTGGGATGCCGCCATGTGTGCGAAGATGCTTGTCAGCCACTTTGTAGCTTATAGTTTGACCACCTTGTTTTGGCACGATAGTGACCTTAGCGTTGCTTAGTGTGTAGCCGCCATTTTTGATGACTGCTGTAAGAGGCGCTGTGTCGTATGGATTTACTACTACTTCGCCGATAGCTCCTGTTATAGCGTAGTCAAGTTTAGCTCCGCTTGGACCGCCTATCGCAAAAGCAGCCGTACAAAGTGCAGAGGCTAGTGCAACACAACTCAAAGTCTTTATCATAACATCTCCTTTAAATAAATTTTATAAACTCTACTCATAAAGCTTATAAAATTTAGAAAAAGCCTTGGCAAAAACCAAGGCCTCAATCAGTAAAAGGAATAACAAAAATGATTTGCTTTGTGTGTAATTGTAGTAAATCTTTATAACATAAATTTAACGCTAAGATTAATAATAGCTTAAAATTTAAAAATATATTTAAAATTTATTAAATAGCGTATTCAACCTCGTTATCTTCGCCATTTATGAGGTCAAAAATTTTAGCTTTTAGCTCAAAATACTTTAGATCATGCACGCCAAAATTTGGATTGATTATCTCTTTTATAATCACGCCATCGTGCAGGATCACGATCTTATCAGCCAAAAATAGAGCCTCATCAATATCGTGCGTGACAAAGATAGTGGTTTGAGTCTTTGACATCTGCTTTAAGCTTTTTTGTAAATTTGTCCTTGTTATTGGATCAAGTGCAGAAAATGGCTCGTCTAAAAACAGCACCTCAGGGCTTAAGCTAAGCGCCCTTGCTATAGCGACACGCTGCTTTTGGCCGCCACTTAGCGAGTGTGGGAAGAGCTCGGCCTTATGAGAAAGGCTAACAAGCTCCAGAAATTTGCTAGCTCTCTTTTCTTGTTCAAATTTATCCTTTATACCAGAGCATTTTAGGGCAAATTTGATGTTGTCTTTTGCGCTTAGCCATGGCATTAGTGAGTAGGTCTGAGTGATGATCTGGCGCGATTTGTCTAGTGAAATTTTCTTTGTATAAATTTTATTTTGCATCGAAATTTCACCGCTACTAAGCTCGCTCGTGCCGCTTAGGATGTTTAAAAGTGTCGTCTTGCCAGAGCCACTGCCGCCAAGCAAAACGCAAAATTCATTCTGCTTTATCTCTAAATTTATCCCTTTTAAAATTTTAGCGTCCCCAAAAGATTTGGTTAAATTTTTTATCTTTATCATCGTCCAAGCCTCTCCCCTGCGTATCTTTCAATGAGCGAAAAGATGAAATTTATCACGATGCCTATCACGCCGATCACAAAAATCACCGCCATTACACTATCTATCCTAAGCTGGTTTCTAGCGTCTATTATGAGATATCCTAGCCCGCTTTGCGCTCCCACCATCTCGCCAACTACTAAATTTATCCAAGCAAGGCTCGCTGCTAGCTTTAGCCCTGAGATGATGCTAAAAAGGCTTGCTGGCATGATGACGCCAGTGATTATTTGCATTTTGCTAGCTCCAAAGCCACGAGCCGCCAAAACAAGCTCATTTGGCACGCTTTTTACGGCATTTATAGTAAGAAGCAGCATAGGGAAAAATATCGCATAAGCGATGATGAAAATGGTCGGTTTATCGCCGATACCAAAGGCAAGGACTATCAAAGGTATCCACGCAATCGGCGAAATAGGACGCAAAAGCCCGATAAGTGGCTCAAATGCGTTTGCAAATTTAGGAAAAAGTCCAAATATAAGTCCGACCAAAACCGCAACAAGCGAGCCGACGAGAAGTCCTATGACGTATCTAATGAGTGAGTCAGTGACGCCAAGAAGCAGTTTGCCGCTTTTTGCAAGCTCGAAAAATGCGCCTACCACCTCTTTTACGCTTGGTACTAAGTCCCCACTAAAAGCTTGCCAGATAAGCAAAGCTAGGGCTAAAACGAGAATTTGAAAAAGGTATTTCATCTTTGCTCCAAGTATGAGTTTATATCTAAATTTGCTAGTTTTTGATTGCCTAAATTTTTGCTGATTAGAAATTCTTTTAGCTCCTCTAGCTCCTCTGCCCTTAGGCTTAGATCATCGTAGCTTACGATCTCTTTATCAAGCACTAGCTTTAATAAATTTGCATTTTGACTTAAGATCTCATTGCCCAAAAGTGCGCTTTTTTCGTGATCTTTTGTGATAAAGCTTGCTGCTTTTCTAAAAGCATCTAAAAGCTCGTTAAAATAAGGCTTTGAGAGAATTTCTTCTTGAAAATTTAGTGTGCAGCAGATGTGGTTTGGCTTTATATCTTTTGAAAAGAGTAAATTTTTCGCCCTGCCTTTAAAATTTACCGCCATTTGCCCAAATGGCTCAGCCACGATGTAAGCATCTATCTGATGACTAAGAAGCGCAAAAGGCATCTCAGGTGGCGCCATCTCAATGATATCTGCGCTCATATTTTCACGCTTTAAGATCGTATCAAGTAAAAAATAGTGCATGCTAAATTTTGAAGGCACAGCGATCTTTTTGCCAGCAAGCTGCTTAAGACCGGCCACGTCGCTTCTAGCCACAAGGGCTGAGCCATTTTTGTGAGCTGATAGCACAGTCTTTATCTTTGCGCCATTTGCTCTTAGCATAAGACCTAGTGGAGCTAGCATAAAAGCCCCGTCAATCGCCCCTGCCCTAAGCGCCTCAGCTAGATCAACCCAGCTGGCAAATTTAATAGGCACTATCATGAAATTTTCACTTTTATGAAGCTTTGAAGCGATGATGCATAGATGATCGCTTATCGGCACAAAGCCTATTTTTACGCCGATCTTTGGAGTGCTTGCTAGAGCTTTTTGGCTACTAAGAGCCAAGAAAGAGCCTAAAATTTGTAAAGCATAACGCCTGGTCATAAATTTTCCTGAATTTTATTTTAAGTGTGTAATTATAG
>NZ_POYR01000174.1:0-22107 GCF_002912425.1 Campylobacter concisus | reverse complement strand
GAATGCAGTTTATTCTAAAAAACCTACCTTAAATTTTAAAATTTATGAACGAGTAATTTCGGCTCTAAAATTTGAGCTAAGCAATAAGTGAAGCCAAATTTTAGTAGCCAATTCTTAGGGGTGAGTGGAATTTTAAAATTTACCTGACTTCTTTTGGCACACTTGCCTATACGCTTTACGAGCTTATGTAAATTTCTGTCATTACGCTAAATTTAAACAAATTTTAATAGATAAATGCCGATAATTAGGGCATTAAATCACCTTAAAGGATAGACATGAAAAAGATCTTTGCTCTTTTACTGACAGCTTTTGTTGCTCTTTGTGCAAACGAGCTAAAATTTGGTACAGCGGCAAACTACCCGCCATTTGAATATATCGATGAAAACAACAAAATAACAGGCTTTGACATCGATTTGATAGATGAAATTTCAAAGCGTGCTGGCTTTTCATACAAGATCATAAATATGAGCTTTGATGGTCTTATCCCAGCGCTTAAAGCTGGCAAGATAAATGGCATCATAAGTGCGATGAGCGCGACTCCTGATAGACTAAAGTCGATTGATTTTACAAAACCATACTACCTAACTGAAAACATCTACCTAAAGAAAAAAGGCAACGATGCTTTAAAAGCTAAAGAGGAGCTAGCTGGCAAAAAAGTGGGCGTGCAACAAGGCACCATCCAAGAGCTAGCTGCAAATGCGATAAATGGCGCAAAAGTAGTGCCTTCAGAAGATACT
Source organism: Campylobacter concisus (assembly GCF_002912425.1). Lineage (GTDB taxonomy): Bacteria > Campylobacterota > Campylobacteria > Campylobacterales > Campylobacteraceae > Campylobacter_A > Campylobacter_A concisus_AH. The sequence continues at coordinate 21,370 of NZ_POYR01000174.1, read as the reverse complement.
GTGCCACTCATCATGGGGCTAAAAGTTGGCAAATTTGACGCGGTTATCCTTGATAGCTCGATCGGCTATGGTTTTATCAAGAAAAACCCTGAAGTAGAGGCATTTTTCAAAGAGGTTGATGGTAGCGAGGGCTTTTCAATCGCTTTTGATAAAAATAAGCAGAGCGAGCTTATCGCTAAGATAAATCAAATTTTAGATGAGATGAAAAAAGACGGCAGCTACGACGCACTGCTTAAAAAATACGAACTAAAATAACACCTCCCAACTAGCCTGCAAATTTAGCAGGCTAGCTTTATCTTGCATTTTAAAATTTATACTAAAATCCGCTTTTACATAGAAATTTAAAGGACGGATTATGAGAAAAATTCTGCTGTTTTTGTGCCTGGTGCTTAGCCTAAATGCGCTGCAAAATGACAAAGATATGCTAAGTGGCGAGCTTGAAAATGGGTTAAAATACTATATAAAAGAGAATAAATTTCCACAAAAAACGGCCATCTTTTACCTAGTCGTAAATTCAGGCTCGACCGATGAGAGAGATGGCGAGCAGGGGCTTGCACACTTTTTGGAGCACATGGCGTTTAATGGCAGCCGTGACTTTAGCAAAAATGAGCTCATTAAACAGCTTGAGAGCCTTGGGGTTAAATTTGGCGCTGATCTAAACGCGCAAACAAGCTACGATCAGACGAGCTACACGCTAAGCATAAATGTAAATGAGAAAAATTTAAAGGACGTTTTTAAGGTCTTTTCAAACTGGATCGATGGCGTAAAGATCGACGCAGGCGAGCTTGATAAGGAGCGCGGCGTCATAATGGAGGAGGAGCGCCAGCGAAACACGCCAGCATATAGGCTCTATCTTGCCCAGAGCAAGGACATCTTTGCTGGCAGCATCTATCAAAAAAGAGTGCCTATAGGCGATATGAACGTGATAAAAAGCGTAGATGCTAAGCACATGCAAGGGTTTTACGAGAGGCTTTATCAGCCAAGATTTATGAGCTTTGTAGCTGTTGGCGACTTTGATAAAAACGAGATAAAAGCTCTGGTAGAGAAAAGCTTTAGCGCAGCAAAAAACAGCAACTCATACGTTCATCCAGACAAAAGCATCGCTTTTAAAGACGGGCTAAACGTCTTTAACTACGACGCAAACGAGACGGCAGCTCAGTTTGTAAGACTTAGCTTTTTTGATAAATTTAAGCCAGTCTCAAACGAGGCTGATGTGAAGCGAAATTTAAAAGATGCGCTAATAGCTAGCCTTATAAATATGCTTTATGAGCAAAAAAACGCAAATAATTCATCAAATTTAAGTGTTGATTTTATGGCGCAAACGCTTCAAGCAAAGCAAAAAATTTATAGCTTTGAGGCAAATGTGATCGGAGATGATTTTAACGCTAGCCTTAAAGATATGTTAAGCGTTTTAAAGGGTATTGAGAAATTTGGCTTTAACAAAGGCGATTTTAGTGATGTGAAAAAGGCGTTTGTGGCAAATGTAGAGGCTAAATTTAAACGCTCAAAAACTAAAAAATCAAGCGCTTATGCAAGCGAAATTTTAAATATGATAGAAAATGGCGGCTTTGTGCTAAGCGATGAAGATAGCAAAAATCTTAGCCTAAAGCTCTTAAACGAGATCACGCTTGAAGATGTTAATGCTAGATTTAAGCAAATTTTAGCCATACCTGATGAGCGCGTGAGGGTCTTTAGCAAAGACGGCTTTAAGCTTAGCAAAGATGCCTTTTTAAAACTAAAAGATGAGGCAAAACCTTATGATACAAATTTAGCTAACCAGAGCCTAAATAAGAGCCTTGGCAATGAAAATTTAGAGCCAAAAGATATCCTTTCTAGCGAATTTGACCAAAAACATGGCATCTACACTTATGAGCTACCAAATGGCTCGCAAGTCATCTTTAAGCCACTAGCCACCAAAAAAGATAGCATCTTGTTTGCGGCCATTAGCAAGGGCGGCACTTCAGATCTTGCTGATCCTAAGCTTGGCGGCTTTGCGGTTGCGCTTACAAATGAAAGTGGCGTTGGCAAATTTAACAACTACGAGCTTTCAAAGGTGCTAAACGACAAGATAGTAAGCTACGAAAAGAGCATAGAAGCGCTTACACAGGGCATTTACGGCTCTTCAAGCAGTGGCGATCTTAGCTCGCTGCTAGCTGTTATAAATTTAGAGTTTAACTCCCCAAGAGTCGATGCAAACGTGCTTGAGAGGATAAAGCAAAGAGCAAAAGATGAGCTAGCTAAAGAGCAAAATTTACCTGAATATAAATTTAGCACCGAATTTAGCAAGTTTTTTTACGAAAACAACAAGCGTGTAGCGCCCATCGAGATGGCGCAGATCGATGCGCTAAAGCTAAATGAGCTAAAAGAGATCATCAAAGATAAATTTACAAACGCAGCCTCATACACCTTCGTAATCATCGGCGACACCGACGAGGAGAGGCTTTTGCCGCTTATTAAAAAGTATATCGCCACCTTGCCAAAGCTTGGCGAGGCTGAAAATTTTAAAGATGATGGCGTGCGAAGCATCAAGGGGCAGCACACCTTTAAAAGAGAGTATCAAAGCACAAAAAGAAGCGACGTGAGCGTGGATATAATAAATTTAGATACAAAATATAGCTTTAAAGAGGTGGTCAAGCTAAGGGCGCTAAGCTCGGTCTTAAAAACGGCGCTTCGTGAAAAGATAAGAGAGGAGAAGGGGCAAACTTACGGCTTTAGCCTAAACGCCAAGCTCTCACGCTATCCGTATGAGCACTCAAAGGTGGTGATCGGCTTTACTTGCGACCCTGCAAACACGGACAAGATCATCGCCGAGATAAAGGAGATAATAGCTAGTATCAAGCGTAGTGGCACGCTCTTGCCAAAACATTTGGAGGATTTTAAGGCGCAGAGTGAAATTTCTATAAAGAAAGATTACGAAAAGCCTGAGTTTTGGCAAAATCTCATCATCTCAAATAAAATTTTTAACACGCCACTTTACACGGCTGATGAGTATATAGATGCGGTCAAAGCGGTCACGAATGACGATATCAAAGAGGCTGCTAGGCTATATCTTGATGAGAAAAATATGGTGATAAGCATAAATAATCCGAAGTAGAAATTTGAGGGCAGCTGGCTTTTTAAATTTAAACTTGAATATAAAATTTGGAGCTAAGCTAACTCTTTAAATTTAAATCTAAATAGAAATTTGGTCGGTTAAGCAGGCTTTTTAAATTTAAGCCCGAATATAAATTTATGGAGCTAAACTGGCTCTTTAAATTTAAGACTAAGTAGAAATTTGAGAAGTCAAGCTGGCTTTTTAAATTTAAATAGAAATAGAAATTTAGCGTGTAAAGCCAGCCCCAAAATTTAAACTCTAAAGCTAAGCCAGTATATCCTTTGGCTTTAGCTCGTTTAGCTTTTGCACCAGATCATCAAAGCTCGCTCCATTTTCGACCTCGCGCCTTATAAATTCCTCGAAAAACTCGCGCTTTATATCCTTATTGGTGTAGGTCACGCTCTTTTTGGTAACTTGCATAGGCTTAAATTTCTCTTCTTCTATTTCTTCACCGCCATCTTCTCTAACTGGCGTAAGGGCGATATTTTGCAGCACATCAGCGATATTTTCGCCCTTTTCATAGCTTGTTTTTAGAAATTTCAAAAACTCATCTTTGCTGTTTTTATCAGCGTAGCTTACACGATGTGCCATCGCTTGACCTATGATTTCTATGCGCTTTTTAGCCGATGTTTGCTCGTAGTGCAAGGCACCGTCTTTAAAAGAAATTTTCACATTTGCATGCTCGCCAAGTATCCTTTCGGCGGTAAATTCCAGCCATTTGTCTTTAAATTTATCGACACTTAGATCGGAGTCTAGCAAATTTGTAGCTTCGCGGTTTAGATAAAGTGTGCCGTTGGCGTGATTGATTAGAATTTTCAGGTTGTCGGTGGCATTAGCATATATATTGTAAGTTTTGTTAAACTCATCTACGCTAAAGCCGTTTTTCTCGCTAGTAAGGATGGAATTTAACCTCCAAAGCTTCGTGCTATCAACGAAATTTTTAAGGCTAGCAACCTCGTCTTTACTCATAGAACTATCTATGCCATTTATCTTGCCCCAGATAGAAATTTTATCATTTGACGAGTAGCCAGAGAGCGATAGATGCTTGATGTCTAGGTCATTAGGAGAAATTTTTACCTTGCCTAAATTTGCGATAGTCGCTGGCTGCTTATTAAAAGCGTCTTGATAGTTAAAGCTTTGATTAAATCCATTTAGCGCGTTTATCATGCCAGATCCTTTAACACTATATCGGCAAATGGATTTAAATTTTAAGTGGGATTATTTTTTATTGCGGTATTTTTCAAAAATGGCGATCATCTGGTGCGAGTCTTGCGCGACTTTGAGCTTGTTTGGGTTTTTGCTAAGTAGCTCTTCTCTTAAAGCGTCGATGAACTCCTTGTCCTTTTTGCAGGCTTCAAGGCTCACACGTCCTCTAAGTATAGCCATAAACATAATATCGGCAGTCGCGTTTATCATCTCAAGCATCTTTTCTTCGCTCATTTTTTTAAATTTTGCCCTTTTTTAAGCAAATATTATTCCTTTACGCTTACAAAATTTATTATTTTCACCTCTTGGCTCTCTTTGCAAGCCTCCAGCGCAGCCGCATTTTTCACCATGTGAGCGCTCTTCATGTGCTCTTTTTGGCTCTCTAAATTTTCCCAGCTCTCCATAAAGCAGTATTCGCTTTTAGAGTCTGCAACTACGCCACACTCGTAGCTTATGCAGCCTTTATCTTTTCTTGAAGCTGGCACGATCTCTTTTAAAATTTCTTCAAATTTCGCCTCACATCCAGCTTTTAACTTTACATTTACATAAAATCCTACCATTTGCCTATCCTTTAATATTTTTTGGCTAAAATAACGCAATTTAGACGCAAGTTTGCGTATTACATTACAAGGCCTTTTCATGACAAGATGATACAAAATACTAAATTTATAACTCATAAAACCAACCAAAAACAGTAAATTTAACCAAAAACGGAGAAAAAATGAAAAGACGAGACTTTTTAAAGCTTGGTGCCTTAAGCGCAGCAAGCCTTCAAGCAAAAGAGCTTGACGGAGCAGCTCAGGCGCTCTTTGACAAGCAAAGCGGACTAAGTGCAAACAAATTTGGCCCATTTTATGTAAAAACTATCGCAGGGCGCGTGGTTGAGACTGAGCCATTTGAGGGCGATGCGTGCCCAAATGAGCTAAACAACGCACTTCTTGATCATATCCAAAATGAAAGCCGTGTAAAATATCCATTTGTTAGAAAGAGCTTTTTGGCTGACCCAAACAACCCAAAGCCAGAGCTTCGTGGCAAAGAGGAGTTTGTGCGCGTTAGCTGGGACGAAGCGATAAAACTAAGTGCGAAAATTTTAAAAGAAAATTTTGATAAATACGGCGCTGAAGCGATATACGGACAGGTTTATCAGTGGGGTAGCCTTGGTAAAGTTGGTCACAGCCAAAAGACCGCAAAGAGGCTACTTAACGTGCTTGGCGGATATGTAAATGAGCTTGGTGGCTACTCATACGGCGCAGCGACTGTCATCATGCCTCATATCACTGGCTCGATCGACCCAACGCTCGCACCAACAAAGTGGGAGGCTATCTTAAAAAATGCCAAAACGATCGTATTTTGGGGAACAAACCCAGTCGTTTCAAACAAGATCGCCATTGGCGTGCCGCTTCACAACTCATATAAATACTACGATGAGATCAGAAAAAAAGGCGAGAGCGGCGAGATGAAAATTTATAGCGTCGATGTTTATCACAACGAAAGCGCAAGATATTTTGGCGCAAAGTACCTTGAAGTCGTGCCTTGCACCGATACGGCGATGATGATAGGCATATGCAACTACCTTTTTGAAAAGGGGCTTTACAGCAAAGAATTTATAGAAAAATACACCGTTGGCTTTGATAAATTTAAAGAGTATATGCTTGGCACAAAAGACGGGGTCAATAAAAACCTAGCTTGGGCAAGCAAAATTTGTGGCGTGAGCGAGCAGGAGCTGGCAAAATTTAGTGAGGATCTAGCTAAAAACGACTCGGTCATAGTTAGTGGCTACGCCATCCAAAGGCAAGATCACGGCGAGATGGCCTACTGGGCGCTTGTGACGCTAAATGCGATGCTTGGACACATCGGCAAAGAGGGTTGTGGCTTTGTCACAAATGACGGCATGCACAAAAATGCTGATGAAAGCTTCATAGCGCCTAAACTAGCGGCTTTTGAGACGAAGGTACCACAAAAATTTATTGATAGTGGCCTAGTGCCAAAGACTAAGGGCTACGAGCTGCCAAACTCAAGGCTCATAGACGCACTTTTAAGCCCTGGCAAAGAGATAACTAGAAATGGCAAGAGCTACAAGCTACCAAAGATCAGAGTAATGTTTAACGCCAACGGCTCGACATTTACAAGGCACCCAGAGACAAATAGAGCGATAAAAGCTATGCAAAAAGTTAGTGCGATCATCACTTGCGAGCCATTTTGGACGAGCACGGCCAAATTTAGCGACATCGTCCTGCCAGCTGCGCTTGAGTGCGAGCGAACGGACATCGAGATGGCAAACTCAACTAGCGAATATCTATTTGCCATTAAGCCGCTTGTCACGCCATTTGGCGAGAGCAAGAGCGACTTCGAGATCGCAAGGCTGATCGCAAAAGAGTGGGGAAGGGAAGAGGCATTTAGCGAGGGCAAAAGCGAGCTAGAGTGGGTCAAGGAAATTTACGAAGATGCCGTTAAAAAGGCTGCTGGGCTTGGGTATGAGAGCATGCCAAGCTTTGATGAGTTTTGGCAGAAGGGATATTTTAGATTTGACAAGGTCGATGAGAAAAAACGCTACTTTACAAACTACAAGAAATTCCGTGATGATCCAGCGGCAAATCCGCTAAAAACGCCATCTGGCAAGATAGAAATTTACTCTGAAACGGTCGCTGGCTTTGGCTACGACGACTGCCCACCGCATGCGACGTGGCTTGAGCCATTTGAGTGGCTGGGCGCAAAAAATAAAAAATACCCTATCGCCATCAGCGGCGCGCACTCTAAATTTAGACTTCACTCACAGCTAAACAACTCTGTGCTTCGCCATTTTAACGAGATCGCAGAGCGCGAGCCAGTGCTCATAAACCCAAAAACAGCCGAGGCTAGAGGGATAAAAATGGGCGACGTGGTGAAAATTTACAACGACAGGGGCGAAATTTTGTGCGGTGCCTTTGTGACCGAGGACGTGCCACAAAACGTCGTCATCGTGAGCGAGGGCGCTTGGTACGACCCAGAGTTGCCAGGCGAGAAGAGCCTTTGCTTGCACGGAAATTTAAACGTGCTCACAAAAGACGTGCCATCAAGCAAGATGAGCCAGAGCAACACCGCCCACACGAGCCTTGTCGAGGTCGAGAAATTTAAGGGCACGCCAAAACGTGTCAGGGCGTTTGACGCACCAAAGATTGGCGCAAGAAAGGCCTAAAAGTAACACTTTGAAAATTTAAAGTGCTAAAAGCTATCCTTTTTTAAATAATTAGAGTTAAAATCTAAGAAAAAAGAAAGGATAGCTCATGAAAATCACTGAAATAGACACCCCAGCACTGCTCATAGACAAAGATATAGTGCTAAAAAACTTAGAAAAAATGCAAAAATATGCTGATAAATTTAACGTAAGCTTAAGACCACATACTAAAACGCACAAGATGCCGTATTTTGCAAAACTGCAAGTAGAGTGCGGCGCAAAGGGCATCACGGTGGCAAAGGTGGGCGAGGCTGAAGTGATGGCAAAAGAGGGGCTAAACGACATTTTCATCGCAAATGAGATCGTCACAAGGCAGAAATTTGCTCGCATTATAGCGCTTGTAAGATCTGGCGTTAAAGTGAGCTTTGGCGTCGATAGCGTGGGCGTTTTAAGACTCATCGATGAGGTCTTTGGCGAGGCTGGCGAGATAGCTAGGCTGCTTGTTGAGATAGAAGTTGGCGAAAACCGCTCAGGCGTCATAGAAGAGGGCGATTTTACAGCTTTGATGAGTGCTTTTAAAGAGTGCAAAAACGTGGAATTTTGCGGCGTTTTCTCACATGATGGTCACTCGTACAAGGCAAAAGATAAGCGTGAGTGCGAGCAAATTTTTAGGGTGGCAACCATGAGAACGCTAAAATTTGCTGATATCGCGCGTGAGTTTGGGTATGAAAATTTCACCGTTAGCATCGGCTCTACGCCGTCGCTGATAAATGATTTTGAGATACCAAAAGGCGTTACGGAGCTGCGCCCTGGCACATATATATTTATGGATGCGTCGCAGGCAAATGCTTATGGTAGCTTTGATATGAACGCTGCTAGCGTGCTTAGCGTCGTGATCTCAAGGCCGACTGCGATCCGCACGATCCTTGATGCTGGAGCAAAGGCACTAACCAAAGAGAGGCGCAGCGAGGGCTTTTGCACGACGCCTGGCATGGGTCTCATCGCGGAGCATGAAGTGTGGATAGACAGCCTATTTGACGAGCATGCGATCATCTTAAATGAGAAATTTGCTAACAGCGTGCGCGTGGGCGATCTCGTGCGTATCTATCCAAACCACATCTGTCCGGTGGTAAATTTGTATGACTACGCCTATCTCGTAAGCGGCGATGAAGTCTGCGAAAAAGTGCCAGTTTTGGCGAGAGGCAGGATAGAGTAGGGATTTGGCAGATAAAACCTGTATTAAACAAATTTAAAACACTGTATGGATCGTAGTAAATTTATGCTTTTGGGCAAATTTTAAAACTTCATTCACTCGCAAGAATTGACTACTAAAATTTGGCTTCGCTTGCAGCTTAGCTCAAATTTTAGAGCCGAAATTACTCGCTCATGAAATTTTAAAATTTGCCTCACGCTTATCTGACTTGATAAATTAAATTTGCAAATTTTAAAATCTTACTCACTCGCCTTAGCAGACTACTAAATTTAGAGCCGTGATATGCTCGCTCATGAAATTTTAAAATTTGCTTGACACTTGCACGCGCAGTTTGAAGTCAAATTTTACTTTAATATCACCGAACTCTCTTGCAGTTTTTCTAGCTTTAAAATTTGCTCTTTTGGCTTTGCTTTTAGGCGTTCAAGCATCGCTATTTTTTGGGCGTAAATTTCATTAAATTCGGTCTTTATGTCAAGCAAAGTTTTATTTAAAAAAGAGTTATTTGAGCACATAAGATCGTCAAATTCATAAAGGCTAAAGGCATTTAGCATGCGCTCATAAACCTCTTTTACGCTTGGGATGTAGAGTGGAGTGCCCATTTGCAGGTGCGAATTTAGCGAGTTTTCGATCTTTTGCTTTAGAAAATAAACCGCAAGCTTAAGCGCATTTTCGTAGTTTGACGCAACCTTTACGTCAAGCTTTTCAAAAAAGAGCGAAATCTTTTGCGTCGCCTTAAATTTGGCATTTTCATACTCTCTTAAGAAATTCTCATAGGTCCTGCCAGCGTAGGTGTTTATCGATTTTGTCTCGTAGTTTGAGGCAAACTCATCAAATGGATTAAAGCTCTCATAGCGAGATTTATAAACGAAAAGCTCATCTTCTAAGCTTTTATAAAGCTCATCAAAAGCCGATATGATCTCATTTTCAAGCTCTTTTAGATCTCTTTTATAGCGTTTAAAAAATTTAGAAAAAACGACGTCTTCATATATGAGCTTTGAAAAGACCTCGTCCGTGTCAAGGCTTATCATCTCAAAATTTTCGCGCTTATAAATTTCTTTGTTTAAAAGCGTCTTTGCTGGGTTAAATTTTGTCCTAGAAAATGGCTTAAGCAGCTTAAAAACTTCATCGCTTGCAAGCTTGATAGCCTCGCTCATATCGCTGTATCGCAGGGCGATTTTAGGCTTAAACTCCTCTTTTATCACCTCTAGTTTTTCTTCAAGCGTGGCATTAAATTTATCCAAAATTTCATCAGCTGCGCTATAAACTTTAAGGCGGTTTTCTTGCTCAGCGATTAAAAAATTTACTATCTTTTTCGCCCTTGCTTTTATAAAATTTTCTTTAAAGTTCGCGTTTAAAAACGCCTCTTTTACCGCGCTTAGTGCTTTAGCGAAATTTGAGCTTTCTAGCTCGCTCTTGTTTTCATTTGTGATGCCAAGGAGTGCTTGCTTTGACGAGATGGCGATGATATCTTCAAACAGCTCGCCATAAGTTTGCCTAGCGTGCTTTAGCAAGCTTTCAAGCTCATCCTCGCTTAGCTTATCCTTTTGGTTGATGAAGCAAAGCGCCTTTAGATCGTTTGTCTTTAAAATTTCTTCTACGCTTTCAAGCTCGCTAGCCTTTGCTGCGTTGTTTGCGAGGCTTAGCCAGATCGCGCCACAGACCTTTTTTAGCGTGTTTTTGGTCTCTTTTGTGTCGGCATCTCGCAGCGAGTTTAGCCCTGGCGTGTCGATGAAATTTACCTCTTTTAAAATTTCGCTTGGCGCATAAAGTGTCATGCTTTTTATCTGCTCGCTCATGGCGTTTAACTCTGTAAGCTCGCTGCTAGCTAGCAAACTCTCGTTGCCATTTGTAAATTTCACGCTAAGAAGTGGCATCTTTGCAAATTTTAGCCGCACAGCCTTTGCCGTGACAGGCGTTAGACCTGATGGCAAGATGTTTTGTCCAAGCAGAGCGTTTAAAAATGTTGATTTGCCACTTGAAAACTGACCGATGACGGCGATTAGAGGCGGCTCATTTAGAGTGTCGATTAGTAAATTTAGGCTCTCTTTTATCTCATCGCTTGCATGCAGACTTGGGTCATTTAGCTCATTTACTAGCCTTGCTAGCTCACCCTTAAAATCGTTTGTAAAAACCTTAAAATATCTCGCCTTATAGGCATTTATAAACTCGTTAAACATTTTCTAGCTCCCCTAAAAGCGAGCAAATTTCATCTTGCAAGGCGTTTTGCTCTTTTAGTTTTAAAAGTGAGTTTTGATTTTGCGAGCTAAGCTTTTCTAGCTCACGATCTAGCTCTTTTAGCCTCTTATCAAGCGTGGCTTTTTGAGCTCTTTCATAGGTTTTTATGAGATTTAAAAGGCGATTTTTTTCATGATCAGTTAAAATTTCACAAAATTGAGAGATATTTTTATCTTTTAGCAATCCCTCTTTTAAGCCTAAAAGTGCTTCACTTGCATCATTTGAAATTTTAGCTCTAAATGCAGCTAAAAGCTCCTTAAATTCAAGCTTTACGCCCATTTGCTCTAAAAAGTCATTGATGTTAAAAACCTCGTCTTTGCTCATCACATAATCATCAAAATTTAAAGCGATGTTTTGCTCGCAAGCCTTTGTTTGCACCAAAGTTTCATTTCTAGCCTCTCTCATAAGTGCCATCACACCGTCACGAAGCATCGTTTTTGCTATTTGCTCTAGGCGCTCTAAATTTAAGCTTTGCTTTTTACTTTTACAGTAAGCTATCTCACTTTTTACCTTGTCGTTTAGATTTTGCAAAAGCGTCTCAAGCCCCATTTTATAGATGTTTTTGGTGTTGCTACTTTCAAGTTTTGCAAGCTCATTTTGAGTTAGACTTTCAAGTTTAGAGAAATTTTCACTAAGTGCGTTTTTAACGTTTGCCTGCTCATTTTGAAGCTTTTTAAGCTCCACCTCATAAGCTTTGAGCGACAAAATTTCAGCCTTAGTAGCTTCAAGCTTGCTATTTAGGATATTTTTTAGCTCCTTTTGATACGAGCTTAAGATAAGGGCTGATTTTTTAGAGTTTTTGCCAAAGAGTACCTCGTAAAGATAGTCTTTAAACTCCTCTACGCCGCTATTTGCAGAGCCTTCTAAGTAGCTTTTTGCACTAAGCGCAAAATAATCAATCTCCACGCCATTTATCTGCTCGCCGATCGCTTTTTTAGTGTAGTTTAGCGTCTCGTTTAGCTCTTTGGCACTTAGCTCATCAGCGTGAGTTAGCACCACGGCAAGCCTTACGATATGCGAGTTTTCAAGACATTTTTTCAAAAATAGCGCGTCCTTTTGCGTGGCACTTTGTGAGGCGTTCATGAGGTGAGCTAAAAGGTCGCACTTTTTCATAAAATTTGTAGTGATCTGCTCTCTTAAAACCACCGCATCATCGATGCCTGGCGTGTCTATGATGCAGACATTGTCCTTTAAAAGCTCCAAGTCGTCATAAAGCTCGACACTTTTTACAAGATTTGCTGTTTTTGAGCTTGAAGATGTGTAGTTTTTTATCTCGTCTATGCCGATATCTACGCTTTTGCTTGGTAAATTTTCGCTTGGTACGCCAAGTGCTAAAAGCTCATCTAAGGTGTAAAAATTTACTCTCGCAAAGCTATCTTTGGAGTGTTTTAAAATGGTTAAATTTATCGTTTCTGGCACGTTTGAAGCGCCAAGGACGGATTTGTTTAAAAGGGCGTTTAAAAGGGTTGATTTGCCAGAGTTTATGACGCCACTTGCAGCTATGTTAAAAAGCGTTTCGTTTGATCTTTTTTTGGCTGCCATAAGCGCCTCTAAAAATGTTTTTTCATTATCAAGCAAGCTGGCTTTTTCGTTTATCTCATTTAAAAAGTCTAGGTTTTTATGGAAGTGATCTTTTGGCTTGGCATGAGAAATTTTAGCCTCATTAGCGCCCTTGTTTTTGCTTATGATCTTTTCTAAAAAGGCAAATTTCTCATCATCTATGATCTTTTCATCACGTAATTTTTCTAGGTATTTTACTATCTCATCGCTTGAAATTTTGGCCTCGTTTAGCGCCTTAAGAGTCGCAAGCTGCGCACTTTGTATGCTAAATATATCAAGCTCGATTTTAAGCCTTTTTAGCACCGCTCTAAACTCATCAAGCGCCATAAACTGATCTAAATTTTTCTCGTCGCATACTAAAAGAAGAGCTAGCAAATCTGGGTAAAATGGCACGCTAGCAGCAGCATTTGTATAAATTTTATTTGCACGCCAAGCCTGTTTTAAAAACTCATCCATAAAGACTCTTTTTGTTGATATTTTAGGATTTTATTAAATTTTTACTTATGAAGCTATCAAAAAATGAGGATGGCGCTCAAGCAAAAGGATATAAAAGAACTTCGCACAGCTACAAAAAATAGTATCAAAAAAGCACCGAGTTTTGGTTACAAGTAAAATACAACTTTAATTTCCAAAATAGCTAATTTGCTCTTGCAAATAAGTGAGAGCATTGTTTTTAAAATGTAATACTTTTAAACTTAAAGATATTTGTTTTAGTAGCAAAATTTATCTTGTGTAAAACATCGCCACCAAACCACGGTTTATATCTTTTGTATCGCCGTCATCTATCTTTGTAACCTTTGAGATATTAACACTTTTATCACTATTTATCGTGAAAGTAAGTTCAATAACTCTCTCATTTATCTTTTTAGTATTTTCACCAAAATAGATCACTTCTGGCTCTTTTTGCGAGTAGTAGGCGGCATATTTGCTTTGAGCTACAACGTTGTCAAAGACCCATTTTTGCTTGATATCTAAAATTTGAGCAAGCTCATTTTTAAACTCAAGGTCACAGCTAACAGAGGCTAGATAGCCAGCGCTTTCTTTCGTTGGATCAAATTTACAGTGCTTGTTTGCGATGGATAAAATAGTCTCTTTGTCTATGTTTTTGCCGTTCTTTAATATGCTATTTGCGCTATCAAGTGCTAGTTCCAAGCTGTTATCAACTTTTTTTTGCTGAGCAGCCTTGGCATTATTTAGAGCTTTTATGTAGCCGTTATTTTTTCTTTTAAACTCATCTTCAAGTACATTTTTTCCCACTACGCAGCTTACTTTAACCACTTTCTTTCCATCGCTACTAATGTCTTGCCACTGAGTGCTTGTGCAGCCCTTAAAGCTATCTATCGCTGAGCCTATTGTTATTGATTTGTTACCTTTTAAAATGTAGTTTTTAACAATGCCTATGTTGCTTTCCTTGCAGCCCACTAATAATAAAAGTGCGCTAAATCCTAGAAATAGAGCCTTTTTCATCATTTTACCTTTTTGTAAATTTGACGAAATAGTACCAAACTAAAGTTTAAATTATTATGATTTTATTAAAATAAATTACATAAATATAATTTATTAAAATATTTTAGAAAATTTGAATTTTATAAATGAAAAAAATTAGCAGTCAATTCTTGCGAGTGAAATTTTATAATATGCAAAAAGATTTACTGAATTTGTAAATTTATTTATCATGATTCAAAACAATTTTTTGCTAAAACCAGCTTAGTTTCAGAAATTTAACTCAATTATCTTTTGTAAATTTTTGATATTTTCTTTGATGTTACCGTCTTTGTAGATCGCTGAGATGACGGCGATGAGATCGGGTTTGGCGTGTGAGAGCGAGCCGATATTTGTCTCATTTATGCCGCCTATCACGCAAACAGGTAGATCTAAAATTTGCTTTGCTTCTTTAACCACTTCAAGCCCACATTTTGGGGCATTTGGCTTTGTGGAGCTTGTAAAAATAGAGCCAAAAGCGACGTAACTGGCCCCGTTTTTAGCGGCATTTATGGCTAAATTTATATCGTTATAACAGCTAACGCCCACGTATGCGTCCTCGCCTAAAATCTCAAACGCCTCTTTTATATTTTCATCGTCTTTGCCTAGATGAACGGCCTTTGCGCCTATCTTTTTAGCAAATTTGACATCGTCATTTACGATAAATTTCGCGCCAAATTTCTCACAAAAATTTAAAATTTCACTCGCAAGCTTCTCGTTTTTGACCGCTTTTTTTGACCTAAACTGAAAAAATTTAACCCCGCACTCCAAAATCTCTCTTGTGTACTCCAAAGCCAAATTTTCAGGCATTAGCACGTCGTCACTGATAGCGTAAATTTCAGCCATTAAGCCCTGCTTTATGATCTATAAGTCTTGCTCCAAATTTACTTTTATGTGCATTTTTTATCCCATTTGCCACAAATTTTTTAGCCATTTTTATGGCGCTTACTAGATCACTTTGCTGCGCTAAAATGGCCGCTAGCGAGCTTGAGAAGCTACAACCAGCCCCGTGCATCATCTTTGGCTCAAAAAGCTCCTCGCTAAATTTCTTCACGCCCCGGTTTTTTAGATAGAGCGTATCCTCGCAAATTTCATCAACCTTTGTTCGCTTTAGCACCATATCGCAAGGCAAATTTGTAAAATTAATACCCAAAATCCTAGCCTCATCTACATTTGGCGTGGCAACACTTGCGAGGTTTAAAAGCTCTTTTAGCGCCTCGATCGCCCCATCTTCAAGCAGTTTTGCACCTGACTTTGCCACACAAACAGGGTCAATCACAACTGGCACATTTTTAGCCCTAAATTCTTTTAAAAACGCGCTTACAACGGCTATTATCTCCTCGTTAAATAGCATGCCAACCTTCACAGCGTCTATGTCAAGCTCGGCTAGCACCATCTCAAACTGAGCTTTCACTATACTTGCTGGCATTGCAAGCACGCTGTTAACGCCATTTGTATTTTGCGAGGTCACGGCTGTGATGACGCTTGCGCTAAAGCAACCAAATGCCTCGCAACTTTTTATATCCGCCTGCACTCCTGCACCGCCGATGCTGTCGCTTCCAGCAACTATCAAAACATTTTTTTTACTCACCCACACACCCACTTATCTCTTTTACGTCAAAAGGGTCTTTGACCTGCCACGAAAGTGCGTATTTCTCGATGCTTTTCTTGATCGCACTCACCAGATAATCAATATCCTCAAAGGTATGCGTATAGTGCAGGCTCGCCCTCACCCAGCCTGGCTTGTGGGTGAAGCTTGGATCCTCTTTTAGCCCCAAAAGGTCGTGTCCGTATGAGCCTGCGCATGAGCAGCCAGCACGTGTTTGTATGCCATACTCTTTGCTTAAAATTTTTGAAAGCTCGTATGGAGCTACGTTTTTTACATTAAATGAAAAAATGGCAAGGCGCTTTAAATTTGCCGGGCAGTAGCTAACTAGCTCTGGAATTTCTCTTAGCCTTTGGCAAAAGTATTCGCTAAGCTCGCTCTCGTTTTCGTAAATTGTAGCAAGCCCTATCTCTTCTCTTAGCTTGTAAGCTAAATTTGCCCGTATAAGCCCCAAAATAGGCGGTGTGCCAGCCTCTTCAAGTGCCTCTTGATCCTTTAAAAATATATGGTAGTTTTTGCTAACATAGCTTACCGTGCCACCACCTGCAAAGCTTGGCACATCGTCATTTGCAAGCACTTTTTTGATTGCCAGTAGCCCACAGCTACCAACTCCGCCAAGAAGCTTATGCGGCGAGATAAAAAGAGCGTCAAAGTAGTCGCAGTCTAAATTTGCATAGGCACTAAGGCTCGCCACGTCAAATGCCACGATGCCGCCAAATTTCTTAACAAGCGTGCAAATTTGCTTGTAGTCGCTTATGACGCCTGTGACGTTTGAGGCTGCGCTAAAGCTAGCGATGATCTCACGCCCTGCGTTTATCTTTAAAATTTGCTCCAAGTGAGATAGGTCGATGCTGCCGTCTTTTGCAAGCCTTATGCGCTCGACCTCGCAAAGTGCCTCTTTAAAGCTGATCTCATTTGAGTGGTGCTCATAAGGGCCAAGTATTACTAGCGGCGAGCTATCATCAACCTTTAGGTTATACCTTCTTTTAGCAGCTGGAGGCACATAAAGCCCCAAAAGCTCTTGAAATTTCTTGATCGCACCAGTGGCGCCGTATCCAGTGGCTATGAGATAAAAGCTATCATCAAGCCCTAAAAATCGCTTTAGCTCGCTTCTAGCGCTATCATACAAATGCTGCGTTTTATAGGCATTTGAGGATGTTAGCGAGTGGGTGTTGGCGTAGGTTTTTAAGATATCAGCGACCTCGTCCTCGATGGGTTTATACGCAAGTCCCGAGGCGGTGTAGTCGAAGTAATGTATCCCTTTTTTTAAAATAATATCTCTTCTAATGTGCTCTAAATTTACCAACTTTAGCCTTTTAGTTTTTGCGTGATTATAATTAAAATTTTCTAAAAATATGCTACAATCCGCCACACAAAGGATACGAAATTTTAGCCATAAAATCGACATTTGAGCGGATGAAGCACCTTGGTATTGCTGAAGTTATAAAATTTCATCTTGTTTTTGATGACTTTTTATTAAAGGGCTCATACTACGATGTTTTTGAGGCGATCAGGGCTGAAATTTTAGATGATTATAAAAATTTGATGGCTAGGTTTTACTTTGATGAGGATAGCGACGAGGCCATCAAAATGGCCCTCATCAAGCTTGCTAGAAGCGACAGAAAGAAATTTAGCGTAAATAAAATTTTGCCCCAAAGCATGACAAATAGGGTCTATGCAAAGCTTTTTAGTAAGGATTTTTTAGTGCTTGAAAAGAGCCAAGAAAAGCCACGAGTAAAAAGCAAACGCCAAATTTTAAAAAAGAGCGAGCGAGCTTATAAGATAGAGGATAAAATTCACTTTAATAGCCATTTTTCAAGGTTTTGGTTTAGATTTATCGAGCCAAATTTAAGCCTTTTAAAAGAGGGCAGGAGTGAGGAAATTTTAGAGCTTATAAGAAGAGAATTTGACGAGTACGCAAGCCTTGGCTTTGAGCTTTTAAGTGGCGAGCTAATGGCTAAAAAGCTTGGGTTTGATGGCATTTTGTTAAGCTCATTTTGGAGTAAAAATATAGAGCTAGACATGCTTTTTAGCATAAATGGCAAGATAATAGTCGGCGAAGCAAAGTATAAAGAGCGAAAAATTTGCAAAAATGTCTTAAATTTAGTCCTTCACAAGTGCGAAAGACTAGGCATAAAGCCTGATATCGTGGCACTTTTTTCAAAAAGTGGCTTTAGCAACGAGCTTTTGGGCTTAAAAGATGAGCGGCTTAGGCTTTATGAGATAAAAGATTATGAGGAGTTGCTGTGAGTGATATCGATATACAAAATGGCCTAAAAAGCCTAATAGAGCAGACCTATCTGATAGAGCGTGAGTATAAAAATTTGACCGCTTCTTATATGAGCTTGCAAGGTTTTATAAAAGATATCGTAGAAATTTTGCCAAATGCCATTTGGGTACTTGATGAAAATGATGAAATTTTCTTGCAAAACTCAGAGGCGCAAAAGCTTGGCAAAGCGCTAAATTTCATCCCAAAAGATGAGGGCGAGCTAAACTTTGGCTCACAAATTTATCTAGTAAAAAAGGTGGTAAAGGATGATAAAAAGATCATCTCAGCTACCGACATAACGCAAGAAAAACGCACCGAGCGCCTAGCCTCAATGGGTCAAGTAGCAGCGCACCTAGCTCACGAGATAAGAAACCCCATAGGCTCTATCTCGCTTTTAAACTCCACCCTTTTAAAAAGAGCCGAGCCAAAAATTTTGCCTATCGTCGAGCAGATACAAAAGGGTATTTGGCGGGTTGAGCGCATCATCAAAGCCACACTTCTTTTTACAAAAGGGCTTAGCATCACGCCAAAGGAATTTAACTTTTTAGATATCAAAAGCGAGTGCGAAGAGGCGCTTAAATTTTATGAGTATTCAAAAGATATAACTTTTGAGCTAAATTTCCCTGACGCCTTTTATTGTGGCGACTTTGACCTCATCGCGATGGTCTTTCAAAACATTTTATTTAACGCGATCGATGCTATCGAAGAGGACGAAAACGACGAAGGCGTGGTGAGGCTAAGCTACGAAAAGACGCCAAATGAACATAAATTTATCGTCTATGACAGCGGTGTCTCTATAAAAAATGAAAATATCGTCTTTGAGCCGTTTAAGACGAGCAAGCTAAAGGGCAATGGCCTAGGACTGCACCTTTGCTTGCAGATCATAGAGGCACACAAGGGCAGCATAGAGATAACCCTTGAGCCAAAGACATTTTGTATAAATTTACCTATAAAGGAGAAGTGATGAGTGAAATTTTAGATGAGCTAAATGCGTGGCAAAATGGCCTAAAGGCGCTTAAATTTAGCGAAATTTTTAAAAATGGCAGCGAAAAAGTGGTCTTTATAAGCGTTGATATGATAAATAGCTTTTGTTGTGATGGTGCGCTTGCTAGCAAGCGTGTAGGCGAGTTAGCAAGCCGTATAGCAGATACTTTTAGGCTGGCAAGAGAGAAATTTGACCTTAAAAACTACATCCTAATCCAAGATGCTCATGAGCCAAATTCAGCTGAGTTTGCGAGCTTTCCAGCGCACGCTATAAAAGGGCAAAATGAGGCAGAGGCAGTTGATGAGCTACGAAATTTAGACTTTTTTAGCGAGATGAAAATTTTTTACAAAAACTCACTTAGCATCGCTTATTCGCAGGAATTTAATAAATTTATAAGTAAATTTGACAGCTTTGTCGTAATGGGCGACTGCACCGATATGTGCGTATATCAGCTTGTTTCTCACCTAAGACTTAGCGCAAATGAGCAAAATTTAAAGCGAGAGATCATCGTGCCTGCAAATTTGGTGCAAACCTACGACGCACCAGGGCATAGTGGTGATTTTTACCAAAATGTATTTTTACACCACATGCAAATGGCGCTGAACGCACGTGTGGTTAAAGAGCTAGAAATTTAGCCATATATTTACATTAAAAACAATTATCAAGTTATAAAATTTAGCGCTTATCTATCGTATTAATATAGTTAATAACGCAGATTTGCGCTAATCTTTAGATCTATTTATTTAAATTTCTTTTCTTAGTAAAATATTTTTAGATTACATTTTTACAATATATTTGACATTAATTATCAATATAGTTATAATCACACTCAAATTTTAAAAATAAGAGGCATTATGGAACTTTTAAAACACAACATTGACTATATAATCATCGGTATTTTGGGCGTTATGAGCTTTTTTGTGCTTTGGTATACGATCGAGCGTATCATTTTTTACTCACGTGTTGATATAAATGGCTATAAAAGCATCAAAGAGCTTGATGAAGCGCTGACAAAAAATTTAACCACGCTTTACATCATCTACTCAAATGCCCCATATATCGGACTTCTTGGCACGGTTGCTGGCATCATGATCACATTTTATGACATGGGTATGGCAGGTGGCATCGATACAAAAAGTATCATGATCGGCCTATCTTTGGCGCTAAAAGCGACCGCATTTGGCCTACTTGTGGCTATCCCGACGCTCACGATCTACAACGGTTTTGTTAGAAAAGTCGATGTCATGATAAATAGATACAAGGCCGAAAATGCGTCTAAATAAAAAAGATGGGCTAAATATCGTCCCGTTTATCGATATCATGCTCGTTTTGCTAGCCATCGTGCTAAGCATCTCGACCTTCATCGCCCAAGGCAAGATCGCAGTCGATCTACCAAGTGCCAAAAGCGCACAGCAGGATAAAGAGGATGAGAAAAAAGTGAGCGTCGTTATCGATAAAGATAATAAATTTTTTATAGATGATGCAGAAATTTCAGAAGATGAGCTAAAAGATAAGCTAAATGCTGTGGGTATAAAAACCTTAATTGAACTAAAAAGCGACAAAAACGCTAAATTTGACAGCTTTGTCAAAGTAATTGATATCTTAAAAGAAAAAGGTCACGAAAACTTTGCAATCCAAACAATCTCTGAGTAAAATTTCAAACTATAGCGGCCTAACGGTATCAGCGATAGTGCATGCAGCGGTGGCTTATTTCTTGCTTTCACATAATTTTAGTGAGATAAAGATAGGCGAGCAAAAACCTATAAAAATAGCTCTAAATTCTTTTACTCCGGTGCCGCAAACTTCGGCTCCGCAGATAAGCGAACAAGTGATGATACCTGAGCCAACACCGCCAGCTCCACCGCCACCGCCACCGCCAGAGCCACCGAAGCCAGAACCTAAGCCTGAACCAAAGGTCGAGCCAAAGCCACTACCAAAACCTGAACCTAAAAAGGTAGAAAAGCCTAAAGCTGAACCTAAAAAAGTGGAGAAAAAGCCACTGCCAAAGCCTGAGCCTCGCCCCGAACCTAAAATTGAGCCAAAGGCTGAGCCAACACCTGCTGTTACTGCTCCAGCTCCTGTCGCGACCCCGGCACCTGTTGTAAATACAAATTTACCAGCAAATAATAAGTCTATCGCCTCAGCTCCAGCTCAAAAAGTAGCCCAAGAGTTAAATTTATCAAACGCGCAAAGCGATGAGGACTTTAGTAAGGTTATAGCAGCTGTGAAAAAGCATAAAAGCTACCCAAACAACGCTAGGAGGATGAAGCATCAAGGCGTTGTTGAAGTTAGATTTTTACTTAAAACAGACGGTAGTATAGATGAGCTAAAGGTTACTAAAAGTTCAGGCTTTGAGTCGCTTGATAATGGTGCTTTAGAAAATGTCAAAAAAGCAAGCTCTGAGTTTCCAAAGCCAAAAGAAGCTCGCTATCTTCGTTTTCCGATAGCATTTACACTAAGATAGTTTTAGTTATATTTAAAAATAAATAAGGACAAATGATAAATTTTTAATCAATTATTATTCTTGTGATTGCCTTTTTAAGAGCTGCTTTAAAAGGTGATAGCA
>NZ_POYR01000173.1:0-474 GCF_002912425.1 Campylobacter concisus | reverse complement strand
GTGGGCGATATTCTGAAAAATCAGATGACTCCCGAATTAAAGGAGAAGTTCCTTGCACAGTTCAACCTGACTCCTGCCGACATCATCGACCGCGTTTACCGCAAGCCATTCCCTAATCGTTTTTTGGCGAGCCTTTCCCCGTTCCTTGCACAGAATTTGGATGAGCCTTGCATACGCGCATTGGTGTTAGGAAGCTTCAAGGCATTTCTCAAACGTAATGTCATGCAATATGAAAATTACCACAAAAGCAAAGTACATTTTATCGGTTCCGTAGCTTTCTACTATAAAACAATATTGGCAGAAGCCGCCCAAGAAATGGGTATCCAACTGGGTACTATCATCAAAAGTCCGATGGAAGGACTGATAGAATATCATAAATAAAGTGGTATGGTGAGAATAGTAAATTGTAAATCACAAAATAATAAATAGCTTTATGTTTGTAAAAATCTCAGAGCAACCCTCGCTCTATAACGA
>NZ_POYR01000172.1:0-1851 GCF_002912425.1 Campylobacter concisus | reverse complement strand
GTAAAATAGTTACACTTTTTTGATCGGAAATGAAATGAAATTTAAAGATTTTAAAGAAAAAAACAGTAGCAACTATGACTTTTTCACAGCTGATGAGATGAGCTATAAAGAATTTGTACAACTAAGCTTTAAAGAGTTTTTAACTAGCGATAATGACTCAAAGTGGCAGCTTGACATAGATGATAAAAGGTTTAACTCATTTCCAAATTTCACCCAAAAACATCAAATTTGCATATCGAATTTAGACTATGAAGATAATGTTTTTCAGTTTAGAATTTGCTCTGAAAACAACGTATCAAGCCTTGGTTACCGCATGTTTACAAGCTTTGATAGCATACATAAAGACTTTGTCACAGACGATATCAAGCACTCTGATGAAGTTATGATGAGCCTAAAGCTTGGCGAGCTTAAAGAGTTTCCTTGCATATCAAAATGCGGCTGGTGGATCAAAGATATCTGGCGAGACATGTATCCTATCTTGGACGAGACTAACAGCGAGGACTTTGTGGTAGGCATTATAAAAAACGAATTTACCAAAAAGATGACCGAGATAAATGAGTGCCTAAAAAACGCTCAAGATGGCGGCAAGCTTGACGAAGTGATCGCCAAACTAAAAGCTAAAATCAACTGAATTTAGAAATTTCCACTCACCGCACAAGAGCTGGCTGGATATGAAGTAAGTCCGTAGTCAGCTGACTCCACGTTATAAAAGTCTAAATTTGCACTTTTGGAGATGATATACTCAAAGCCTTTTTGATTTAGCTCGATCAAAATTTCAAGCTCCGTATCTCTTTTGCAAACGATGCTTTCAAAAAAGTGAGAGAAAAAAGAAATTTTAGCATTTTCTTTTTGTATTGAATGATTTAACATGAGCTCCATGTTGCTAAAAATTTTAAAGATATTTTGATTTGTCTCAAATTTACCAAATCTAGCATAATAATTTTGCAAATTTGCGTCATTTAGCACGATATTTTTAGTGCAATTTTTAGTGATCTGCTCGTAGATAAGACCAAAAAGCTCAATAGAGGCATTTTGATTATCCATCACTCTATTTTCGTGATTTGTGACTACTACAAAGCCATCTTTTATCTCGTATTTTTCATTTTTATAATAAAAGCTAACATTTGCCACCTCTTGCTCAAAGCGCTTTTTATAAGCAAAAGGCAAATAGTTTAAAACGCCCATTTTATCGATAATAGCTGAGCTTCTTACGCCACCATCTAGCTCGTGCTGCATGAAGTATCTTATGAAGCTACCTTGCTCTATATCAAAGCTATTTAAATACTCGATCTTATCAAGATAGATGCAGCGGTAAAGCTTTACAAATTCTGGGTTTAGTCTCAAATTTATCTCATCTTGTAGCTCGCCATATTTATCAGTTTGCTCTGCGTCTATAAATTCGATTATATTCATCTGCTTTTCGATCTTGTCTTTAACAAAGATCGAAATTTTCACGTCCTGCATCTCATAAAAGCACTTTATCGTATCTGTGGCACTTTTGGTGATATCTGTTTTAAATTTCTTAGCAAGCTCTGCTTTTTTCAGCGTGAGTGAAAAGTCGCCATTTTTTAGTTTATTTTGCGAGTACAAAAGATAGAGTAGCTGCTCATAGACCATGAGATGTGAGTAGGTTAAAAAGGTATTATCCACCACGATGACGTAGTAGCAACGCGTTATAGAGTACCTTTTGTTATTTTGCAAAAATTCATCATAAATTTTTAATTTACTTGGGGATTTACATACCTTAAAAACATCATATGATTCTAAAAATATATTTTCCATTACTGCCCCTTTTTACCTTTGCAAAAATATTACATAACTATTCTTTAAGCTAATTTGAATTTACAAGCT
>NZ_POYR01000171.1:0-563 GCF_002912425.1 Campylobacter concisus | reverse complement strand
CTCTTCCAGATGGGCCAGCAACTCGTAATTATGTTCAACGGTCTTGCCAAAGCCGAATCCCGGATCCAATATAATATCCTTTACTCCTAAATCGCGCAGCTGCTGAACCTTGCGGGCAAAGTACATAAACACCTCTTTCAGTAAATTATCATAATGAGGGTTTTGCTGCATATTTTGCGGCGTGCCCTGCATATGCATCATGATATAAGGAACATTCAAGTCGGCAACCGTACGGAACATATCGCCGTCCATTTCCCCGGCGGCTAAGTCATTAATGATTGCCACACCGTACTCCTCAACGCACATCCTTGCCACATCCGCCCTAAAGGTATCTACCGAAACAACGGCGTCGGGCTGCACCTTTCTTAGAATACCCAACCCCATACGCAAACGTTCCATCTCTTCCGCAGGCGACACATTCTCCGCATTGGAACGCGAAGAGTAAGCGCCGACATCAATAATACCGGCTCCCTCGCCCACTATCTGTTCTATGCGGTGTGTTATGTCGATTTCCGTCTGCATACGGCTGCCTGCATAAAAAGAATCGGGAGTGACATTAAGAA
>NZ_POYR01000170.1:0-526 GCF_002912425.1 Campylobacter concisus | reverse complement strand
GTGGTATTTCTTCTTGGCGGATACTTCTTCGATTTGCGCATGTACGGCATCGTCATAAGTCGGGGCTTCCACATCGCGGATTACACCGAGGGCGATCGGGAAGTCGGGACCTTCCATCAGGGCGAGTTTCAGTTGCAGGGTGTTGTCCTCGCAATGAGCGTCGTGAATAAGGATGTCCTTTTCCGTAATACCGTTTTCACCGAGTTTCACCACTTTCAGTCCGAAACCTTCCTGCATCAGTCCGTATTCGTTGTTCTCGCCGAAGAGCATGGGCTTGCCGTGTTCCAGATAGATGGCGTTCTTGGCGCGGTCTTCTTTCTTGGCAACGGAGTCGTGCGTACCGTTATTGAAGATAACGCAGTTTTGGAGAATTTCGCAGACACTTGTGCCTTTATGGTTGTAGGCGGCTTTCAGAACCTCTATTGTTCCGGCTGCATCCGTGGCTACGGCACGTGCAAAGAAGTGACCGCGTGCACCGAAGCAGAGTTCTGCCGGTTGGAACGGGTCTTCTACCGTACCGTAAGGG